>JAISZW010000181.1 GCA_031284445.1 Candidatus Methanovirga basalitermitum
TTCAAATATTAAAATAATTTATTTATAATTATGATTTCAGTTATAAACTAATTTAAAAGAGTAAAACTTAAATACTCTAATAAATAAGTTTTATTAATGATTCTATTATTAATAAAAAAATTAGGGAGCTGATTAAAAGTGTTTAAGTTTGAAAATTATCTTTTTGAAGGTATGACAATAACAGATCCTTATAACTATGTTCTCCTTGATGGGAAGTTTTACAAGGAATGGAAAAATTTTCAATGTATCAATTGAAACTGTAGAAAAGTTTTATTTTCTTTTATAAACACTTTTTAATTGAATATTTCATTGAATTATGGTCATTTATTTTTTATTTTATTAAATGATAAGATTTAAAGTCAGATGGTGTGGTATCATGAAAAAGTATGGGAAGAAATATGTCCGTGGACATGAAATCCTTATTAGATGGCCTAATGGAGAAGAAGACATTTATACTGATACAAAAGAACCAGTAAAAGATTTAAGACCATGTACAAGATGTGGAAGACTACCTACACCAGAAGGATATGATTCTTGCATTGGATATGTAGAAGAAGCCAAGTATGTTTGTTGTGGTCATGGGAAAGAACATGGAATTATAATGCTTAAAAATGGAAGAAATATAATTCTAATAGATGATGAGAAGGATAAAAGAGTAAAAAAAATAAATGTTGAATATGAAGAAAAATAATTAATAATCATAGATTTGGGTGGTGTACTTTTATATTACTTAAGTTTTATATAGTAGTTATGCCCAGAGATATATACATAAAAAATTGAGGTATTTATTTAGGGGTAAACGTGGTCCTAAACCAAGTTTTGTGAATGTTGATTGTCCAAAATACGAAACCTATTAACTGGAAAAGAGGTATTTTTGTTCATAAAGTGAACTTAGGAAAATCTTTGATTCTCCGTTTGTTGGCAAAGACAACCTAGAAAACAGAAAATAAATTTCCTTAAATTCACTTATTTTTTTTTTAGTACTGTTTGTGGACTATCATTGTCAAAGTTTGATTAATTTATCTTAAAATGGCTCCTTTATCAGCAGAACTAACTAATTTTTGATAGAGGTTTAGCCAACCGTCTAGTTCTTTTTTAGGATGATTAATTCTTGAAAGTCTGTTTTTAATTTCTTCATCACCGAGTTTAAGTTCTAATTTTCTATTCTTAATATCTATTTCTATCACATCACCGTTTTCAATTATTGAAATTAAACCATTTTCTATTGCTTCAGGGGATATGTGACCTATACATGGTCCTCTTGTTCCTCCTGAGAATCTACCATCGGTAATAAGAGCTACTCTTTTAATGGACATTCCAGCGAGTGCAGCTGTTGGATTAAGCATCTCTCTCATTCCTGGACCTCCTTTAGGTCCTTCGTATCTAATAACGAGAATATCTCCTTCTTCAATTTTCCCACCTAAAATTGATTCAATACCATCTTCCTCACTATTAAAAACTTTGGCTTTTCCTTTATGGTATAACATATCTTCATCTACTGCAGCTTGTTTAACAACAGAACCATTAGGGGAAATATTGCCTTTTAAAATAGCTATTCCCCCTTCGCTATGAACAGGATTATCCATAGATCTAATGACTTTTCTGTCAATGTTTCCAATATCTTTTAGGTTTTCTTCTATTGTTTTACCATTAACTGTGATTAGATTAGTGTGTAATTTAGATTCTATTGTTTTTAGGACTCCTGGAATACCGCCTGCATTATGTAAATCTAAAATAGTATCATCTCCAGCAGGACTAATAGAGGTTATGTGAGGGATCTCTCTACTTATTTTATCAAAGAGATTTAAATTAATTTTAAGGGTATTGTTTTTTATTTCATTTGCAATGGCTGGAATATGAAGAGCTGTATTGGTTGAACCACCTAAAGCCATATCAACGGCAAGACAGTTGTTAAAAGCATTATTAGTTAATATGTCACTTAGAAGAATCTGTTTTTCCACCAACTCAATGACTGTTTTTCCAGTTTCAACAGCTATTTCAATTTTCCTCTTATCTGTTGCAAGAGTTGTTCCACAATAAGGTAGACTCATTCCCATTGCTTCGGTTAAACAAGCCATTGTATTCGCAGTAAAAAGACCTGAACAAGAACCTTCACCTGGACAGGCACATCTTTCTAATTCATATAATTCTTCTTCAGTCATTGATCCTGATGAATAATTCCCAACTGCTTCATAAATACTTATTAAGTCTACTTTCCTACCTTTATAAATTCCTGGAACCATTGCTCCACCAGTCACAACAATCGTCGGAATATTCAAACGAGCAGCACCCATTAACATTCCTGGGGTAACCTTATCACAGCTTGGAATAAGTACTAATCCATCAAAGCTATGACCTTTACTAACACTCTCAACTGTGGCGGCTATAATCTCTCTTGAAGGAAGAGAGTATTTCATTCCATCATGATTCATAGCTATTCCATCACAAATTGCCATTGTGTTGAATTCAAAAGGATACCCTCCTTTTTCTCTTACTCCATCTTTAACGGCATCAGCTATTTTTTTAAGATGAATATGACCTGGTACAATATCTGTAAAGCTGTTAGCTATTCCTATAAAAGATTTTTTAAAATCATCATCCTTAAGACCACATGCTCTAAGCAAAGATCTGTGTGGAGCTCTTTTAACTCCTTTTTTTATATTGTCACTTTTCATTTAATTTCCACCAAATTTAATAATAGTACAATTGATATATAGACAAACCCATAGGGTGTTAGAACTCAAGTAAATTTTGAAGGATTATCCATGCTTATTTTAAAATGTAATGCAATCCATGTATCTTAGAATCTAAGAGTATATATTAATTAATCATAAAAATAAATCAAAATATTTAAATATAAGATCAAATAATCCATTTAAATCTTAGACAAAAGCTAAATAAGATTTTTAAGGACTTTACTTTAATAATAACAGTTAAAATCTTGTAATATTAATAAATAAGATTAATAAAGCTTTAAAAATGTTAGATATATCTATTTAACACTTGGATTTTGTTTTAAAGTATTTTTACTATAATTCATTTTTCATATTCAAAAAAACTTTTTACTTTATTAATTATATCAGAACTCCAATATTATATAAATAATATGTTGATAACATTAATATTAATATCAATATTTTATATATATATATATATATATATTTAAAATAATAGCTATTTTTTTTCTTGTTGGATAAAATCAAGAAAAATAATGGTGTAAATGGAATAAAATATCTTCCCATCACTCCCCAAATAGTATCAGATTGTGTCCATGTAGATGCCACGAAAAAAACTATCATCATCCCCACAAAAAATGTAAAAAAAGAAGCTATTTTCTGTTTTAATGATAATTCAAATGTATTTCTATCTAATATTGAAACAAATATCAATACTATCAAATACAAATAAACAAAATATAATGGTAATAAACTAGACCCAGACCCCCATCCAAAAACCCCAACAAAACTTGCGAGATATAAATTACCTCTCATTAAAACAGAGTTTATTAATCTAATAAAAAAAGGATTAATAGGTTGTACTGAGCTTGATAAAGATGAACTACCAGTAGTAGTGCTAAATATAACATCAATTAGATTATGATGTGATATAACTAAGAGTAAAACTGCAGGTAAAATCATTAAAATAAAGTATATTAATTTAGTCTTCATACTGTTATTAAACTTAGACTTAGGAATTATGAAAAATAATAATCCAAGTAAAGCATATATTTGTTTTGATAATGCGAGCCTGTAAAAAATTGTGGAGTTTTTCTTTATATTGCTTCATTTCCCAAAGAGAGCTAAATACTCCAATAATCCTTTAATTACTGAAAATCTTCGATTTTCATAATTACAAAAATTTAAGAAAATCATAGATTTTCTAAATTACAAA
>JAISZW010000215.1 GCA_031284445.1 Candidatus Methanovirga basalitermitum
ATGTTAGAAAATTTTTGATTTTCTTAATTTAAAGCTTTAACAATTGTTTAATACCATTTAAAGTTAATTTTTGTCTTGTTTTTATAGAATCGATATCTTTAAATACTAAGTTCAACAAACTACATTTAGAGTTTTCTTTATCGTGAAGGGTGGCATTCCCATCTTATCACCAATATACTATGTGAAAATGTTAGTATTTAAGTTTTCATGGTTTAAAATACCCTTTTATTCTATAAATATTTGTTAAAATTTTGTACTTTTAGATTTCAAGATATTTAAAATATATCATGTTATTAAATAAGCATGAGAAATGCTTAAAAATTCATTTGATTTCTAAAACCCTATATTCATAGCATCATGAGAGAATATTCATTATACTGTAGAACCAAATTTTTAGCATTAAGACTGTTAGATCATATTATTATAAATAAATCATTAAGTGTAGTGCCAAAAATTAAGTTTTTTACTATTAATCTATTTATTATAAAAATCTAAAACTTACTATATGGAAAATGATATTCGTACCTTAACTGTAAAATTAAGTAAAACAACGATAAAAATTGTTATAAGATGTGGTGAAAAGTTTGTAGAGCATGAAATCCAAGTCAACTTAGTTTTAAGCTATTATTGGAGTCAAAATCTCCCAATTGTAGAGAATTTTTTGGAATTGATAGAAAATGTTATTAAAAATTCTGTTCGTAGTGTTTTTCCCCATAAAAAACTCAAAATAAAATACGATCTAAGAGCCAATGATAGTTTAGAAAATGCTTCGTCAATTTTCATTGAATTTTTGGAAGTTAAAGCAGACGATACTTTATTTGAGACATTAAATACGATCATTGCTCTCGAAGGAGTTGATGAAAGAAGTAGTTTATCTAAATTTATAAGTTTTCGACGAAAAATCAGGAAAATAATTGAAAAGGAATTATGAACATAGATAAACTAAATTCAACGGTTATATAAAAGATAGATGGTTACAATGAGTAAATTTTTGAGGAGTTTTTCTAAAATTTCAAATTTATTTATAAATAAAAGTAAATTTTTCCAATAACTACACAATTTTTTACAGGTTCATTACAATATTCAATATAGATGTAAGTAATACGAAATGGTTCATACGAAAATATTATATATATGAATATAGAAAATTTATTATAACTATTTATACAAATTTTAATAACATATTTAATAAGATCATGGTTTTTACTGATAACATGATTAACTAATTTTATAACCAATATAATCTTTAATTAGTACTTGATTTATAATTAAACTTATTAAACGATTTATATTATAATAAATTTTAATTTTTTTAAATAGGTTTATATTTATATTTTTATTATAGAGGGTGTAAATTTTTGTGGAGTTTTTCTAAAATTTTCAAGTTTATTTATAAATAAAAGTCAATTTTTTCCAAATAACTCCACACTTTTTTACACCCTCTTATTATAAGATAATGATTCTTTCTGTTTTACTTTTTTTTAAAAATATTTGTTGTGAGGTTTTAAATTGACTAAAAGTAATATTAAAGTTGAGAATATTGTTTCTTCTGCAAATATTGGGAAAAATATAGATTTAAAAGAAGTTTCTAAGAACTTAGAAGGTGTTACTTTTAATCGTGAACAGTTCCCAGGATTAGTTTTTAAGTTACCAGAACCTAAAACAGCCCATTTAATTTTTAGCTCTGGAAAATTGGTATGTACTGGTGCTAAAACTATAGAAGACTCTAAATTAGCTATTAAAAAAACCGTTGGTTTAATGAGAGCTATGGATAATGATATTCCTCATGAATATGATGTAAAAGTACAAAATATTGTCGCATCTTCTAATTTAGGTGTGTCATTGAATTTAGAGGTAATTGCTTTAGAATTACCAAATACAGAATATGAACCTGAACAATTTCCAGGTTTAGTTTTTAGACTTAGTGAACCTAAAGTCGTTCTATTACTATTTGGCTCAGGAAAAGTTGTTTGTACTGGGGCTAAAACCTTTGATGATGCTGAAGTTGGTGTGGAAAAAACACAAAATGAACTTAAACGGTTCAAATTAATATAATTGGTGATATGTTTGATTAAACTCGTAGTATTTGATTTAGATAATGTTATTATTGATGGTGAAGCCATAGATGAGATAGGAAAATTAGTTAATGTCCAAGATAAAATTGCACAAATTACTGAAAAAGCAATGAACGGTGATTTAGACTTTGAAACTTCTATAAAAGAAAGAGCTGAGCTTTTAACTGGAGTGTCTGTAGAAGATATTAAAAAACTTGCTGAAAATATAAAACTCATGAAAGGAACCAAAGAAACTATAAAATCTCTAAAGGATGAAGAATACCTAATAGCTATTATTAGTGGCAGTTTTGACTTGATAGCAAATCCTATAAAAGAAGAACTCAACATTGATTTCTTGTTTACAAATACCTTAATTGAAGATGATGGAAAGCTAACTGGTGAGGTCACAGGACCATTGGTCCAAGATAGTAAAGCAGATGTTCTTAGGAAACTTATAGAAGAAAATGATATTTTATTGAATGAATGTGTAGCTATTGGTGATGGAGCAAATGATATATCCATGCTTGAAGCAAGCGGATTAAGCATTGCTTTTAATGCAAAACCATCTGTTAAAGAAATAGCCGATGTAGTTATTGAAGATAAAGATTTAACCGAAGTTTTAGAGGTTATAAGAACACGAAAATCTAATAATGATAAACAAAAAGAAAATATTAAAGAGACATTAGAGGATGAATCCATTGAATATGTCTCTGTTAATGTTTCTAAGCTTTCTGATGATGATGTTTCTGTTAATGTTTCTAAGCTTTCTGATGATGATGATGTCTCTGATGAAAAATCTACTGGAGAAAAGCTGGTTAATGAAAATAATAAAGATGTTAAATCAGGAAAAAAGTCTGAAAGGAAAAATAAGCAATTTAAAAGGAAAACCAGAAGAAAAAAACTTCCTGAAACAGATTTCATTCCAGCAAATGATTTCTTAGAAGTTTTAAAACAGAAAAATGAACACGAGTGTGTTATACTTGAGATAGCTGATGTAAGAGATGAATATAATAAAATTTCCAAAGGACAGAAATCACTCAGAGATAAACTTAATAATGATTTAAAAGAAAATATTAAATTGGCTGTTGAATTTAGAGATAAACGTAATAAGATTAATGAAGAAGTTGAAAAATATAAACATTTTCGTAACAAAGTGAATAATGAAATTAAAAAGCTCGAGTTCTCTTCTGGTAAAAAAGACATGATTGATCTTGAAAAAGAAATAGAAAAAATAGATAAAATAATTGAGACTAATGTTTTAGATATTAAAAAGGAAAATCAACTTGTTAAGAAAGCTAATGACTTAAGAAAGCAGATTAATGAGTTTAGAGAAGATGAAAAGATTAAAATATTGGCTGATAAACTTAGAAAAGAATCTGAAGAGCATCATAGTAAAGTTGTTGAGTTATCAGAAGAAGCTCAAGAATTCCATGACAAAATGGTTGAATATTTCAAAAAAACTAATGAAATTAGAAGTAATGCTGACGAAGCACATAAATTATTCATTAAATCAAGGAATGATGCTTCAGCTAAGCATGAAGATTACAAAATGGTTTTAAGTGAAATTCATATTATCAACAGTAAACTGAACAGCTTTCGTGGTAAAAGAAAAAACATGGATAGGGAATCAACTATTAAACAGGACAGGGAAGAGAAAGAAAAAGCTGAAACTATCTTTGAAAGATTTAAAAAGGGTAAAAAACTTAGTACTGACGAACTTTTACTTTTACAAAAGCATAATATCGGTTGATCATCTTTTTGGATCTGAAAACATGTATCCATATTAAAAACTGATTCAACACTTTTTTATTTTATTTTTTATAATTAATTATACTATAATTGAAGTATTATGTACTTTAACTCTTAAAACTCATGTTTGAAGCTATTGAACTATATACTAAGATCAGATTAAAATGAAAAATAAGGGAATTAATACTAAAAATTCAAAGAAAGTTGTAAGCAAATTAGAAACATGCTATCTTTGTAATCAAGAGTTTGATATTAATAAAGATGATGGTAGCCATTATCATTATGGAAAGTATCCGATTTGTGTTAAATGTAGTGAAGCTTATGGATTTTTTAATAAATGATAATAATCATAGAGTAAGGAAGTGAAAATGGTTTAATTATAATCTATTAATTTAATAAATCATATTAATATAAAACAAAATAAACAATGTGATGTGAAATGGAAGAAGTAATTATTTGCGAAAAGCCAAGCTCATCAGAAAAAATAGCTAAAGCTTTATCATCTAAAGCAAAAAAGAAAAAATACAATAAAAAGGTAAACTATTGGGAAATCGAGGAGGAAGATAAAAAAATCAGAATTCTAACAGCTGTTGGGCATCTTTATTCACTAACTCCTAAAAATCCAAGAGAAAAAGTTTTCTTTGATCTAAGATGGGTTCCTTTATACGAAACCACTAAAAATAAAAGCTATGTTAAAGATTATGTTAATGCAATTAAAAAATTTGCTAAAGGTGCAGATAGATATATTCATGCTTGTGATTACGATATTGAAGGTACTTTAATTGGATTTAATGCTCTTAAATATGGTTGTGGTAGTGAGTCTCTTGATAAAGTCCAACGAATGAAATTTTCTACTCTAACAAAAAAAGATATTAAAGAGAGCTATGAAAACATGATAGATTTGGATATTAATCAGGTTGATAGTGGAATAGCGAGACATTTTTTAGACTTTATATTTGGAGTTAACATCTCTAAAGCATTGATGAAATCTGTTGTTAATGTTAAATCAAGATATTTGACTTTATCTGCTGGAAGAGTTCAGACTCCTACTTTATCTATTTTAGTTGATAGGGAAAAAGAAATTCAAAAATTCATTCCTGAACCATACTGGTTAATAAAAGCTTTACTAAATCATAATATTGTAGCTGATTATTCTAAAGGCAAAATATTCGATAAAAAACATGCTGAAGAAGTATTTGCTAACTCTAAGAAAGATAGTAATGCTACCGTTAAAAGTGTGAAAATATCAAAAACGAAGAAGAAATCACCTGTTCCATTTAACTTAGGAGGATTACAATCTGAAGCTTATAATGTTTTTGGCTTTAGTCCAAAAAGGACACAAAATATAGCTCAAAAACTTTATACCGAAGGATTTGCATCGTATCCTCGTACATCGTCCCAAAAACTTCCAGAATCATTAAATTTACCAGACATACTTAAGCGACTTTCTAAAAACTCTGAGTATAAGAAACACACCTCTAAGTTACCTAAGAAATTAAAGCCAAATGAAGGTAAGAAAAGTGATGCTGCTCATCCTGCAATTCATCCTACAGGAATTCTACCAACTAAATTGGATAAAGATGAACTTAAGGTATATGGACTCATCGTTTATAGATTTATTAGTATCTTTGGAGAGGATGCTGAAATTGAAAGCATGAAAACTAATTTGGATATTGGTGGTGAAGATTTCATGTTCAGAAGAAAAAGAACCTCGTTTTTAGGTTGGTTAGAGCATTATCCTTACTCTAAAATTGAAAATGATGAATTTCCAGACATTAAGAAAGGAGATAAGATTAAAGTTAATAAAATAAAATCTGAACAAAAAGAAACAAAACCTCCTGGAAGATACAATGAAGCATCACTTGTTAAAGAACTTGAAAAAAGGGAGTTAGGAACTAAAGCAACACGTGCAGATATTATTGCTAAACTTTATGATAGAAAATATATTTCGGGTAAAAAAATTGAAGTTAATCAGCTTGGAGAGAATATTATTGGTACTCTCAAGGAATATAGTGCAAATATAACCAGCGAAGAGTTAACACGATCATTTGAGAAGGATTTAGACAGAATAATGAATGAAAAGATAACTAAGGATAAAGTTGTTGATAATGCAAAAGAGGAAGTTCTTTCTATTCTAAATGATATTGAAAAAAATGAGAAAGAAATTGGTAATGGGCTTTATGATGCATACCAACAAAGTAGAATAGTTGGGAAATGTAGTTGTGGAGGAGACTTGGCAATAAAATATTCTCCAAGAAATAAGAGTACCTTTGTTGGTTGTTCTAATTTTCCTGACTGTAAAACAGCTTATCCTTTACCTCGTGGAGCGAATATTTTAAAATCTAAATGTGAAAAATGTGATTTGCCTATGATTTCCTATGGAAGACCTGTGAAGAGGTTTTGTTTAGATCCTAAATGTGGAAAACCTGCTGAAAGTTATATTCCTGAGGTCGTTGGTAAATGTCCAGAATGTGGTGAGGACTTAATAAAACGTTCAGGAAGATATGGAGAATTTATTGGTTGCTCAGGTTTTCCAAAATGTAAATTCACATCATCTATAGCTGATTTAAAAAATAATAATCAGAATGAATCAAGTCAAGAGAAGATCTAACAATTTTCATGGTAATTTGTAAGGATCTCTAATGATTATTTTATCAAAGTTTATATATAGGATTTCTGTTCACTTAATTTTTTCTATTTTTTTATTAACTTTTTTTTAATCTTCAGAAGCTAAATGTGTTTTTTAAAGGCATATCAACATTATGTGCTGCATATGCAAAGTGTTTTATTCTATCCTGATAATATTTTCCTTTAGAGTATTTAACAACTATATTAAATTGAAATGTAGCTTCATTATCCCTTA
>JAISZW010000059.1 GCA_031284445.1 Candidatus Methanovirga basalitermitum
AAAAAAACTAAAAAGGAGACTATAAAAGATTTGAAAAAGTATGTTGAAAAAGTGAAAAATGACTAAAAAGCAAAATAGAAGCGAATGTTGAGAAACCTGCAAATGAAAAAGATCATTTACTTAAACTTGTTAAAATCAGTTGAATCATTTAGAGGATGAAAAACGAATGATTATTGTTATTAGATAATTATAAAGCTCATCAATGCTATTATTAATTAAAGAAGCATGTGGATATCTTAATAATGAATTTAATTTATTTACCGCCTTATTCACCTAAGCTCAATCCAATTGAACAGGTATGGAGAACTGTTAAAAGAGAATTATCTACTGAATTCACTGAGAGTGAAGAGTTTTTAGTTGATAACTTTGAGAGAATATATTATGAAAATGTGGATAAGCCTTCATTTACTGAAAAATGGGTTAAAAAGTTTATAATTGGTATGAATACTGAATTAATCATTGGAAATATGTGTTTAAATGCTGTTATGCCTATATAAAATTATTTAAGGAGTTATAACTTGTTACTTTTGAGCTTTCAGTATTAAACTATACTTTCTTTTTTATTTAATTTTTTGATAAATCTTCTTGTATAAAAGTAGGCGAAGACTGAACCAAAACCGTTTCCTAAAACAATCCCATACCACACACCATACTGACCAAATCCACAAACAATAGCTAAAAAGTATGTGAAGATGATCTCGAAAATTAACAATCGAATCGCTGTAATAAATAATGAACTTAAACCTTTTCCAACTCCTTGAAAAACTGAACTTGCAGATATTCCTAAAGGCACGAAGAAGTAAAATAAACAGATTACTCTTAAAAATTCAGAAATTAGATTCCTAATATCTGCTAAACCAGGCAGATATGCAAAAAGATAACTTATCTGTGGAGCAAAAATAAATATAAACATTGCCATTAAGGTAACCATCAATAAACCAAACTTGATTGAATAATTATAGATTACTTTAATGTTTTCAAATTTCTTTGCTCCGTAGTTCGCACCAACAACGGCTACGGTTGATGTACCAATAGCCATTGGAATAACTAAAGCCACCATTACAAATCTCCAACCTGCATTGTAAACAGCTACTCCTTGAATATCATTAACAATTAATAGAATAGAATTTAAGAAAAAATTTAAAAAAGCAACTATCAACATTTCAGTTCCTGCTGGTATACCGACAGATAATATTTTTTTAATTAAATGCCATTGAAAATTAAAATTTTTAAGTGAAAAATCAATATATGTCTCTTTTTTAAACCAATAAACTAATAATATTGATACAAAAGATAAAGATAGTACTGATGCAAGTCCTGCTCCAAAAACACCCAAACCCATAGGATATATGAAAATAGGATCTAAAATCATGTTAAGTATAGACCCAATTAACAATCCATATGTTGCTTTTTTAACATTTCCCTCTGCACGAAGTATTCCATAAGCTGTTGATGTGAATACTATAAATATTGAACCTAAAAAAAGTATTTGACCATAACTTAAACTAATATCCATTATTCGATTATCTACACTCATATATATAAGAATTGGATGTAGGAGCAAAGTTAATACTACTGTAAACATTATTGATAAAATAGCTGTTAATAATAAGACATGGATTCCAGAATTATCCACTTGTTTTTTATCTCTTGCACCAATGTATCTTGATATTACAGATGTTGCACCTGCTCCAAGACCATTTGAAAATCCCATTACTATCAGGTACAATGGATTTATAAAACCAACTGCAGCAATTGATAAATCACCTAATCCACCAACCCAAATACCGTCTACAAGAGCATAAAGGGAACTCACAAACATTGCAAACATCATTGGCATTGATAATTTTAAAATAGCTTTTTTAGGATCTCCATATAAAGTTGATACTCCTTCAGTAGGATTTTCACTCATTAACTCACCTTAAATTTAAATTCAAACTTTTTAAAAAACGAAAACTCCATTTCATAAGTTGCCTAATGACAACAATCAAAATTCTTCTAATTTCATCCCACATACACATTCATGAACAGCTAAACAAAACAATAACAACGACGAGAACTAAAGTTCTCTAACTTACTAAAGTAAGTAAAGTTCTCTAACTTACTAAAGTAATGTCATGACAATTTAATTTTGAGTTATTAAATATTTGTATAATATTTTGACATTGCTGTCAACTTAAGAAAATTATTTTTTTAAACTTTGATTGAAATTAAAAATAGAGTCTGAACAAGTAAGATTCAAAATAGAAATTTTAATCAAAAATCCTTAAGTTGACAACATTGAATATTTTGATAATTTTCAGTCTACATCTTTTGTTGTGAAATTTCAGTTTATTTTACTCTATATGAAATGATCTATTATTATTTTGTCATGATAATAGAATTAAAAATGTATAAATAAAAATTTAAAACTTATATCATCTTATGAAATATAGTTAATCTGATAAAGTTCTTAAATAATGACTTTTTTAAAATAAAGAAAAACTTCGTTTTTTCTAACTTAAAACAAGTTTCAAATAAAGAAAATCAAAGATTTTCTAATTTAAAACAAGTTTCAAATAAAGAAAATCAAAGATTTTCTAATTGAACAAGTTCAATAAAGAAAACTTCGATTTGTTATCGAAGATAACTTAGGAAAACTTGTTTTCCGTTTATTCACAAAGGTGTGGACGGATAAATTTAGGAAACGGAGAATAAATTCTCTTAAATTGCCTTTGGCAATAAATCTTTGATTTTGCACTTCTAACTTTAAAAAATAAATTTTTTAAAATTGAGTAAAAAATTAAAATAATAACTTAAATTTATTAATTTAAAATAATAATAAATATTAATCCATATAAATTAAAAATCATTGATTTTATAATATTAAATCTATAATTGAGAATAATAATGAATAAAAATTAAAAACTTTTCCATAATCACTATATTAAGACTTTAAAGATATTGAAATAGATAATTACATAATATTGTCTGAAAAGTCTAATAATTAAAGCAATACAGTTAAAAATAAAAAAATATTGTAGAATGAATGTATTAAAATAAATGACTAATCTATAAAATAAATTTTAGATGTTTAAATATCTATTTGTTCAATGTAGTATATATAATCACAATGCTGTCAACTTAAGGTTTTCGATTTTTTTTATTTTGTTGTATGGCATTAATTTTAGTATTAACCAATAAAATTTTTATTCAAATATCAAAATAGTTTACACATAATCATAATTTCAATTATAAGCTAATTTAAAAGAGTAAAACTTAAATATTATGAGCTAAATAATTTTATTGATGATTCTATCATTAATAAAAAAACTAATAGGACGATTAAGTGTGTTTGAGTTTGAAAATTATCTTTTTAATGGCATGAAAATCATAGATCCTTATAACTATGTTTTGGTCGATGGGAAGTTTACAAGGGATGGAAAAATGAATATTAAGGATTATATCAATTTTATTACATTTAATAAAGGAAAAACCCTTTCATTAGAAACTAATAACTATATGAATGAAAAATACGGATTTAATAATATTACAATCACTAAAACAAGCATTCTCTAAAAAGACAAAATGGTTAAACCCTCAAATATTCATAGATATTACTCATATATCCTTAAATAATCTTTATAACGATCATTATGAAAGTTTAATGAAATTTGATGATTATATTGTCTTGGCTATTGATGGTAGTAAAATTGAACTTCTAAATAATAAAAACACAAGGAAAAAATTTAATTTAAGTGAAAAGGGGATTGTTAATCGTAAATCTGCTAGAGCAACATTTTCTGCTGTAACGGATGTTTATAATGAGTTTGTACTTGATTCTGTGATGTGTGATGGTGAAACATCAGAAGAAGAGCTTATAATGATGAATCTTGATAATTTAGAAGATATATTGGAGTTGAATAAGGTTATTATTCTTTTAAACAGAGAATATCCTTCAATAAAGCTGTTTTCTCACATGATTAGTAAAGGCATTAAATTTATATGTAGATTACCTTCAAACTACTATCAACATGAAAATGAAATGGATGAAAACTAATGATGGACCATTGAAAATTAGTGTAACTAGTCAAAGAGTTAAAAATGTTGAAGAAAAATTTAAAAAAGAAATATCTTGACATGAAGTAATTTGAATCTAAGAGTAACAAAAATCACAAATGAAATGGGTATTAAAATATTTATTAGCAATATAAACTTTGATCTTTTAGATATTAATGGAATTGGTGACTTATATTGTAAAAGATGGGAAGTAGAGAAGACTTACGACAGAAAAAAACAAATTACATATAGAAAATTTTTCAGGAAGAAAAAAAGTAACAATTCTACAGGACTTATATGCTACTGTATTAGCTTATAATTTTCTAATAGCTTTTAAACTTCAGATAGATGATGAAATAAGCGAAATAAAACAGGAAAAAGGGTATAAAACTAATATTAATATATTAGCTGGAATACTGAAAGACAAACTTATAAAAATGGTGCTGACAGATGATAAAAAAGAAAAAGATAGATTAACTGTGGAGATAAAAGATTTTGCTAAAAGATATTTGGTTCAAACAAAAGAAAAACCTCCACAACC
>JAISZW010000061.1 GCA_031284445.1 Candidatus Methanovirga basalitermitum
TGATATTAATTCTCCTGTGATGGAAACTGAATTAGCAACAGCATAAAAAAAAAAGAAGAAGAGTAATATAGGTGATTTGAACATGGAATTCAACAAAGAAAAAATGAAAGAACTCACTCACTACATTATAAACAAATGGGGGAATGGAGGCAACCTATGGAGAACAACCTTATATAAAATATTATATTTCTCAGACTTCAATTATTATGAACTGCATGAAAAACCCATAACAAACGAAGATTATAGCAAATATTCAAGAGGACCACTACCAACACATTTTATTAACATGAAAAAAAAAATAGAACCCTAAAATATTAATATCTATAGTACTTTACTCAACTTTTATAACATATCAACATATTTTATAACACTTATGAAACCTTTCAAATTAAGATTTAAAGTCATGAAAATGATTTTAAAATAGCTTAATCAAATGTTAAAAAAGTTTGGTAACACACTATAATAGGACTTTCTCAATTACCCAATGAAAGAATTAAAATATTTGCAAGTAATAAAAGAGAGTGTAAATCAAAAATTAGCCAATATTTCAAAAAAGATAGTAATATGGAAATCCATATGAGATTAACAGTTCTCAAATCTCCAGCTCATAACGAGCGAGAAAACTTAAACTTAAGACAAAAAACAAGAAAAAACAATATCTTTCTCTAAAAGAAGACAAATGATTATAATATCATCTAACTTCCCAAATAGTGACACATAATCTCACTAAACCACATCCTTCTTAAAAATAGACCATACCATTCTTAAAAATAGACCACACCCTTCTTAAAAAACTTAATTTTAATCATAAAAGGCAAAATCTAGAGAAAATACGATAAAATGGACACCAATGATGTCTGTAAGGAACTGAGTATCTATGGTCTTTAAAATAACTATTAACATTCCCATCACACATACACGAAAACATCAGTAGTAAAAAGGGTCATCATCAAATTTTTAGAAAAAAATTAATATTTATTTTATAAATCAATACAATTTTTATTAATTTTTACATGAAAAAGATGAGCAATTTTCCTAAGTTGATGACATTGAAGTTATTTGGAAAAATTGACTTTTATTTATAAATAATTTTGAAAATTTTAGAAAACTCCACAAAAATTTACAACCTCAAGAGTTGAGTATATGCATAAATAAATTTAGAAAACAGTATTAATGTAAATGTGGGACTTAATTTATGCCTTATTGATTATTTATTGAATATGTTAATTTTTATTCTAAAATTTTCATCCTTTTCGATTAATTCAGCTTTTATAGGAATGAAGTGAGAGTCTATTAAGTATCTTAAGTATGTTACTTCATTTTTAGGTAGTTTAAGTTTAGTTTTTATTTTAAATTTATCTTTTTTTATTTGACAAGATATTTTTCCATTGGCATCAAGATATAACTCTGTTTTTAAATCATTGATGTTTTTTTTAATCTTTTCACTTTCAAAGTTTGTAAGCCTTAAACCAGCGATTAAATTTGAAGGATAGTTAATGTTAACCTTATTTTTTTTAAATTCATTACCTGCCTTTGATGCATTTATTCCTCTTTGATTTTCTAATGCAACATACCAAGCTCGTCCTATAACCTTATCAATGCTTTGTTCAGGTGGAATTACCCCCTTGTTTTCATAACTTTTTATAAGTTTTACTACTTCTTCCTTTTTAACATTTTCTTCAATAGAACTAATAGCTAATCTTGTTAAAACTGGACCATAATTTCCCCGTCTGAAAGCTGCCCAAACAGATTTATAATCATGATTGGTTCGTCTTTTTACTATCTCATTAATCGCATTCCCATTTAAATAAGCTATTTTCATTAAATCTGATCTTGAATAGCTATTTAGTTTATGTAGAATATCCCTCCAATTCCTTTCTTTGTTGAGATTATTTCTTTTAATTTCTTTTTCAAGTATTTTAATTGTTGATTTTGGAAGTAGTTTTTTTATATCTTCAGGAATTTCCATATTGTTTTGAATTATTCTATTTCTAATGTTTCTTCCAGATATTTTATCTTTAACTTTTAATTCTGGGATTATATGAAAGTTCATGTTCTTATTATATTTTCTTTTTAAGAATTCATTTACTGCAAACCACCTAATGACATTTCTATTTGGAAGGTTTCTATCTATTCCAATGAAAATCCCTTGTTTCATGAATTTTTTAGAGTAATTTTCAATTTCTCTACCTGTTGCTTCCGCTGCATCTACATAATCAACAACACCATCTTCTATCATCATGGCTATTCTAATTGGAACAGAATAAGATAATGTTAAGCGATGATGAAGTCCTTCGATAGGTACTACTTTATCTGCACCTAATTTAAGAGCCATTTCACACCTTGCTTTATATGGTGTGAAAAAAGTGTCATGATTTGCACTATAACCTTTGTTAAGATAAATAGCTATTTTATCTCCATGTTCATTACCTATTTCTTTAGCTTTAGCTATTAATTTTTCATGCCCTTTGTGAACTGGATCAAAATCAGCACTTATCCCTATCATTTAGTTTTCCTTTGAAAAGTATAAATTTTATTCGTCAGATAATTTTAGTATGCCTGCTATTATTAGCCACATTCCAACAATACTTCCTAAAATTAATGGATTTTTAACAAATGAACCAATAAGGATATATAGAATTCCTAATATTATTCCACTTATCCCTGTCCAATATCCTATTTTACTGTCTCTACTTCCTATTAATGCAATAAGACTTATGATCATCAATAATATCCCTAATAAATAAAGGTTTAGACTTATTAAGAATGCAGTTATTGTTGGAGAGAAAAGAACCAGTATACTTAATATGAATAGCAGTACTCCAAAAATTATATATCCTAAAGATGTTTTAGGGGAAAAATCTATTTCAGCCATTCCATTAATAATTAAGAACATGGATAATAGTAATATTGATATTCCACTTATAACATCCACGGTTAAAATCCCTAATATCGGGAAAATAACAATAATAACACCTAATATTATTGATATAATACTTGTAATACTCTTTTTCATTGAAAATACCTCTAAAAATAAGTTATTTTAGTAATTTATTGGTTTACCATACTATAAATTGTAGTTGTTTATAATATTTTTTTTATTAAATATATACTTATAAATTTGGTATTTCACTACCATTGTTTATTGAATTATTATTAGTTTTGTCAACTTAATTTTTTTTTTGAATCATTTTTAACCTTTTTAAGATTATCTAACTCTTTGAACAAATTTAAATATTTTATAAAGTAATTTATAGTACCATGTTTCTAAGTTAGAATTAACATTATCTAATTCTTTCATAATAGGAATATTTTGAGGACATTTGCTCTCACAAACTCCACATTTAGCACAAACAGAGGCATAAGATTTATTTTCAGTTGTTTTGAGTAAATAAAAAACAGAGTAATAGACTCCTCTTTTAAAAATTATTTTATCATTGTAGTATGAAAAAGATAAAGGAATATCCACTCCATATGGACAGGGAAGACAATATCCACAACCAGTACAATCAACAGCCACATTGTTTTTAAAGTTGTTCCTTAATTTATTAATAAGTTCAAATTCATCTTCATTTAATGAGTTAGGTTCTACTTCAGATGCAATGGCTATATTTTCCATAATGTCTTCCTGACTACTCATTCCAGATATCACAACATCAATTCTTTCATCGTTCCATAACCATTTTAATGCCCATTCAGCAGGGCTTCTTTTAATTGGAAAGTTTTTAATTAACTTTTTACTTTCCTTTGATAATTTGTTAATTAGCATACCGCCTCTAAGTGGTTCCATAATCATAATACCAACATTTTTTGATGATGCATATTCTAATCCTTCCTCTCCAACTTGATAATTTTCATCAATGTAGTTGTATTGTATTAAAGTCATATCCCAATCATCATAATCATCCAAAATCTTTTTAAAGTTATTAATATTACCATGAAAGGAAAATCCAAAATTTTTTATCCGATTTTTCTTTTTTTCTTTTTCAATGAATGTTAAAATACCTATTTCTTTAAATTTCCCCCAATCTTCGAGAGTAATATCATGTAAAAGATAGTAATCAATGTAATCTGTTTGAAGTCTTTTTAATTGTCTTTGAAAGACTTTTTTCAATCTTTCCATACTTTTAATCTTTGAGATATGTGTTTTGGTAGCAATTTTAACCTTTTCTCTATAACCTTCAGATAAGATCTTTCCTAAAACCTCTTCACTTTGAGGATAGATATATGCCGTATCAAAATAGTTAACACCATTATCAATAGCAATTCTTATTTGTTTCTCAGTCTCTTCAAAGTTAATCCTACCATTTTTATGAGGGTATCTCATACATCCATATCCCAGTATAGAAAGCTCATCTCCTGTTTTATCTATTTTCTTATATTTCATATGAGCCATTAATATATTTTTAATTGTATATATATATTGTTATTCAATTTACTATTTTAAAAATTTTTTGATTATTATTTTTTATAAGACTGGACAACAATTCTAAAATCGGTGAAAAACCATCATTTTATTCATATTTATGCAATGCTACATGTACATGTTGGATAACTTTTATACCTCTTTAAAGACAGAAAAAATAATTGTTGCCCACTTTCTTATATGATATTATTTTCTTGACAAAAATAAAATTGTAGAAGAAATTCTGATAACATTTTTAAAATATAGTTAATTTGATAAAGTTCTTAAAAAATGAATTTTTTCAATAAAGAAAGTCATAGACTTTCTAATTGAACAAGTTCAATAAAGAAAATCAAAGATTTATTCACAAAGTGAATTTAGGAAACGGAAAACAAGCTTTTCTAAGTTGCCTTTGGCAACAAATTTTTGATTTTACGTTTCTAACTTTATAAAATAAATTTTTTAAAATTAAGAATATTAATGATTAAAATTTATTTAAAAAATTAAAAACTTTTCCATAATTACTATAGTTAGTTATCATAGAACCCAAAAAGAATGATATGATCTTTATTATGTATAGATGAATTTTTTAAAGTGTAGTAACTACACCCAAAAAGGATATAAATATAAAAAATCAAAAGTATAAAAAGAGCTGATAAATGAAAACCCAAGTTAAATTTGTCATCAAATTATATTTATACAAAATCTATCTAAACCAAGAACAAATAGCTTGGATAAATTCTAACATGTAACAGTAGGTTCACTTTAACTCTATCAAATATATGTATGAATTCATACAAATCATTAATTAAACTAAAATTAATTAAAATAAAATTAATTAAAATAAAATTAATT
>JAISZW010000131.1 GCA_031284445.1 Candidatus Methanovirga basalitermitum
GAAAGATAGCAGAAAATTATAAAGTAATTGCTGAAGGTTTTATTTTTTATTTTATTTTTTTTTGAAGGTTCATAGACAGAGACTTTGGAAGTGTGATGTTCCCCAGATCAAAATGTGAATTTTTTTGAATGTGGATTTAAAGAAGTGACATAATATCATAAATAATATGTATTTATATCATATTGATAGAATAATTATCATGGGAATTGTTTTTCGAATGGATATGAAGTAGAAGTGATTTTTTTTTTTTTAATTTATTTTTATTTTTTTTTAGATTACTGGGATAGTTCTTCGAATTGTAGTGAGATTTATGTTTCGAAATATTATGATGGAGATAAATCTAAAAATTTTAATTTATATAAAATTAAAGAGTCACATTGGTGGATATAACCAAGGGGAAAGTGTGAATTACAAGATAGTTCAAAATATAAATTCAAAAGTGATAATTAATGTTTTTAGAATATGTCTGTTGATTATATTATATGTTTAAATTTATTTTTTATTTTAGATTTGTTATGTATTTCAATTTTTTTTATTTTTTTAATAGTAGGAATTATTTTGTTTGATAATATTTAAATTATAAATGAACAAGGTAATTGTCATTATTTATTTTACAGTGGGTGTTTATATAAAACAATAATTCAAATTTAAACAATCTATTCATTTATACTTACTGGAATTAGTTTATTTATATCAGTTACAATTAATATTTTTGTGAATAAGCTGATTATATGATTCTGAACATTAATCCCCTTCTTCTCTTTGCATTGATTGTGTTTCTTTCATTTTTTATTTTATTTAGGAACTTCCTAAAAAAAATTTATATAAGCTAAATTTAATTTAAAATAATTTTTGATTATGAAATGGCATTTCTTTTAATTTTTCTCACTTTTATCTAAACTTATGTATTTAATTGTTTTGTTTGGGGTGCTGTGCTGCTTTGATTGCTTTTAATTCCACATCTTCACACATGTCAACAATTCGCATATCGAAGTGTTTTTTTCTTTTCATTCCCAATTTTGGTTTTATATCCTCATTATCACGACTTAGTTCATCTACTGTCTCTTCATCAAGAACTTCATCAATTTCAAGTTCCATCTTTTCTCCATCACTCATACTCATCTTTAAGGCTGAATACTCATTATCATCTAGTTTCTGTGATGTATAAAGTAATTCATTAAATTTTCAAGCCCCGTCTTTTCTTTTGACCGTAAAGCCAATTGGTAGCAGTTTTGTCAAGGAGGGTTTCAACAGTTAGGTTTGTAATGTTAATTTTGCATATCATAATAAAATTTATTAGGGATAGGTCCAGTCTATTTGTATTTTCATCTTGAGTTGAATTTAATATACTAAATCCCCCCTCAACAACAGACGAGGACGATGGAATTAATAACCCTATTTCTGTGAGCCGGACTGCAGTAATGAAAGAAGCGAATCTGTAATCTTTTAAAATAAAATTGCAAGTATCGCTAAATGAATTTAGGTTTTGAAGGTTTGGAATGATTTTTTGGTGTATTATATTATAATGTTGTATTTTTTGTTTATAGCGATGAAATGAAATTTTTGTTGTAAAGTGCTTTACCAATCTTGCAAATAGTATACCACGATCCTTCCAAGATTCTTCTTCATTTTCCATTCCTCTTAATGACCGAGGATGGAAAACCTTTGCAAATGCCCAAATAATATTTGTGGATGTAAAACGTTCATTAAAGTTTTTCAATATTATTTTTTTGAATATTTCTGTTGATATATCATATACTTCAATTTCTTTATTTATTTTTAATTTTTTTTTTATACTCAGGAAGCTATTGAATTGTGAAGTTAAATCATCAATCTTCTCTTTTACTTCATCATTCAATTCATCACTAGATAATAATTTTTTAATATTTTGTACGCTATAGTCAACACTACCAATATCTATATCTTCTTCTTGAAACTTCAATGTTGTAATGTTTGGCTTCTCCATTAGGATATATAAAGAACTAATATCAGCAATAAACATTGGTTCTTCAATATTTTCAATTAAATTTTTTACTTTTTGTGACGGATATTTTTCAAAGTCTTCACCTAAAAAAACTAAAATAACAGATAATTGATTAAGAACTGATTTAAGACAGTTATATACACTTGACCAGCGAGTTGGTACATGACGCAAAACTTGTTGAAAGGGTTTGTTAAGTCTTAATTGAATATTTTGAAGTTAAGCAACTCTGTTTGATAAATTATTTATATAATTTATTATATCTATAATCAAATTCACGAAATCATTTATTCCTTTTGTTGATTGTAAAGATTTCCGAATTGCCAAATTCAAACGATGTGAAGCGCAATAGTAGTCCACAACTTGTGGTACGTCTTGACGTATTAATGATTTTAATCCATGCATTTCTCCTCTCATATTTGACACACCAACCATCCGAACAAAATGCAACCATATTTTTTATATTCATATCATATATAGTTAATATTTCATTTAGAAGTTTAAATAAATTTGATAGGGTTGCACCACCACTACAAACTTCTTTAATTCCTAAGAATAATGTTTGAACTTTAATCTTTGAATCAATAAAACGTGCAAAAACGCAAGATTGATTTTTTCTACAAATATTAACACTATCATCAACAATTACCGAAAAGAATTTAAATGTAGATATCTCTTTTTTTACAAAATCAATGTATGCTTCATAAATATTACCACAAAATTCTTTGAAACTAAAATCAGGATTGTGTCTAAAAATTTCCAAAGCCTCATTATTACTCACGGAATCAATCAATTCTTGCAAGGTATGAAAGTGATTATTTGGAACATTTTCTTTTATTAACCACATACTAATTCTCATTTCACTTTTTATTAAATGTAAAAGAAAAAGTTCTTTATTAACCAAAGGAGACTGACTGACTGATTTGAAACAGAATGATTTTTTTCAAGAGGATTAATATTATCTTTAATCTTAATATCTTTTGCTTTCATTTCTTTAACTAAAGCTCCTTCTTTCATTATTTTTTTGTGATATAAAGCCAACCCTAATCGATGCAACTTTGAATTTAAATGTATTATAATATTCCTTTCAGATGTTGGATTAGCTGGAATTGAAATATATAAGCTATGTTTTCTTAACAAAGACCAGGAACTATTGCAAGAAATACATATTAAGCCCAATGGGGTAAGACGAAAGATTGAATATTTACTCGTGTAATCTTTTTTACTTTTCTCACACATTCATGATATGACATACAACTTTATATTCACAATTTTGAAATGAAAAAAAAAAAATACGTAGCTGTATGAACTTTTTTTTGAACCAAGGGATTTTATCAGTTTGTTTCATTATCAAAAGAAAGTATAGGAAAAATAAAAAAATAATGTAGTAAATTAATGGTTAATTTTCACATCTTCATATTCCTAAAATAAACCCTGCGTATTCATAATTAACTAATATTTTATTTT
>JAISZW010000194.1 GCA_031284445.1 Candidatus Methanovirga basalitermitum
AACTGATTTATTGGCACTAAACTTCCTGATTTATTTATATATGATCTGATAGGAGTTGAAAATTTTAAATTATAGAATAAAACCTGTAAGAGAGCTATTTTATTAGAATGTTGTTGCAAGGTTTAACAATCAAAAAAACTTCAAAAATAATGATATTATGAGATAAAAGGGATCAAATGGCTAAAAAGATACAATGAAGGAGTATAATAGTTTGATACCAAATTTGATGGTGGTAGACCAGATAAATTAGGAAAATTAGAATGAACTAAAGAATATATTTAATTGATAAAAAATGGTATTAGTTATACAATAACTATGAGTAAGTGTTGCACAACTATTTGAGGATTTGAAATGTCCAACTGATGGGTTTTTTTTACAATGTGATTTTTTTTATTTCATTAATATATTTTTTTAAATTTTAATAATACTTTATTTTTCTTTAAAAAGTTTATAAATTATTATTTTATATACAATAATTAATACTATAGTCAATAATATAATAGCTATAATATACAGAAATAGAATTTAATTCTTGGATGAAATAGGAATATTAAGTCATAGAGTAAGACATAGACTTTTTATCCAAAATCTTTATATATAACAAGATATAATATATTATGATCCTTTTTATGCTAATCTTGTAGTTAACACCATGTATCAATCGATAGTAAGTCTCTAAAATACAAAATTTTTATCATTACATTAGTATATTAGTAATCATGAATACATAAAATTATATGATTTTGTAATCACATTTATATATAACCTTTTACAATTTTATTATTATAAAAATTTAATTATGTATTAAATAAATAGGATGATCATTGATGTATATTATTAACATGATATACAAATTAATAAAAATATTTTGTCCTATATGTAATACTTTTTGAGTTTTTATAGATAATTTCTGATATTTATTAACAACAATGAACTTAACAGGAAATATGATCCAATGAATGTTAATAAACTTTTCATTGTTTACAATATATATCGTTTGTCATTTTTATTAATTATACGGATAGATAAATCTTTTAAAATTAATTTAAGTTAATTTTAACATCAAAAATTTTTTGATTAGTTTTTAAATGCTCTATCCAAATTAATATATAACATGACTATTTTAAACAATAATAATTAAAAGGTGAGGGATTAATATGGAACCAAAGTTGAATGAAGAATATGAAAAAATCGCGAATAAAATAAGCGAAGAAAAATTTTTAGAAAGACTAAATGCCATGAAAAAAGAGTATGCTGATGTAAGTTTCATGAATGACATTGATATCGCAAGAATGATTGTAGGTACTTTTATCGATGAAAAAAATGAGATGAAATCTGACAAAGAAGAAAATAGTATGGACAAAATCTCAAAGTTAGAGTCTGGTGCTAAAAATGTGAATGTTATTGGCAGAGTAATGAGTATTTCAAATCCTAAAAAATTTACAACAAGGAAAGGAAAAGAGGGTAAACTTGCTAACATCAATCTTGTTGATGATACTGGCGAGTTAAGAGTTGTTTTATGGACTGAAAATATTAAGCTATTAAAAAATATTAAAGAAGGTGATGTGGTTGAAATCCAAGATGGAGAAGTGAAAGATGGTTATAAATCAGCTTTAGAACTTCATCTACATCCACGTTCTTCAATAGAAGTTTTAAATAGCAATGAATACAAATCATTCCCTGAATATGAAGAAAATATAACTCCAATTAATGATATCACTCCTGATGAGAAAGTCAATATAATTGGTAGAATTATTAGAATCACACAGGTGAGAACATTTGATAAAAACAATAAAGAAGGTAAGGTTAGGTCTTTTGAACTTAAAGATGAGACTGGAGAAGTAAACTATACTCTATGGAACAATGATGTTGAACTTGTTGATGAATTAAAACTAAATGAGGGGGATACAATTAAAATTTTATCTGCACAAGCAAGGGATAGAAATGGAGAAATATCTCTTTCACATTGGGATGGTAGAATTGTAAAAGGTGACTTTGATGCTCCTGAATTTAAAGAAATAGTGATTAAAATAGCTGAAGCTCATGAAATGAAAAATGTCAATTTATTAGGGATTGTTACTAAAATTCACGACACGATATCCTTTGAGAGAGCAGATGGTTCTACAGGTCATGTTAAGTCAATTGAAATAAAAGATGACACAGGAGAGATAAGAGTTACACTATGGGGTGATGATACAAAATTAGATTTGAATAAAGGAGATATAGTAGAGATTAAAGGAGTAAATATAGAGTTTGATGAATATTCTTCATCTGGTTATAAAGTTAACACCAATTGGAACACGAGGATAATCAAAGATCCATCTGGATATACATCTTTAATCAATCTTTTAAAAGAGTACAAAAATCAGCTTGGTCCAGTTAAAATAGAACAAGTTCAAGACTTTGAAGATGATGGCGAAGAAATTGATGTTCTTGGAAGAATAATCAATGTAAATGATCCTAAAGAATTTCAAAGAGAAGATGGATCACCAGGTATAGTTAGGTCTGGAGATATAGCTGATGAGACTGGTGTTGTTAGAGTATCATTTTGGGATAATAAAGCAAATTCAAATCTCCTACCAGGAACTCCTGTTTTAATTGAAAATGCAAAAACAAGATTAGGGCTATTTAGTGTAGAGCTGAATGTTGGTAAAACTTCTAGGATAATTCAATGCAAAGAAAGTGATGTTGAGGATCTACCAAGTTTTAATGAACTTGAAGATAAAATTTACACCACGAAGAAAATTGAAGACTTAGATGAAGATGATAGATACATTAGATTAATAGCAAGAATATTTGACCTTCAAGAATCAAATGAATTCCAAAGACAAGATGGAAATATCGGTTTAGTAAGATCAATAGATTTAGGAGATGAAACTGGGTTAATTAGAGCTTCATTTTGGGATAATAAAGCAGAAATAGCTTATAAAATTGGAGACCCTATAAAAATTGAAAATCCTCGTGTTACATTTAGAAATGACCAATTAGAGTTAAGTGTTGGTAGTAATTCAAAGGTTTCAAAAGTTGGTGAAGGAGATTTAAAAGATCTTCCATCTTATAAGGAACTTGAAGAAAAGATTTATGTTTCAAAAAACATTGGAGACTTAGAAGATGATGACAGAAATATAAAAGTTAGTGGTAAAGTATCTGAGGTTGCTGGAGACAAATTACTTTTGCCAAGATGTCCAAGTTGTAACAATCGTCTTGAACAGATCGATGGTGAATATGCTTGTGATTATTGTGGTGATGATTTTGATAAACCAAATTATCTTTTAATGTTATCTTTAAGGCTTGAAGATGAAACCGATGATATATCTGCTACATTCTTTTCACATTTAGCTGAAAACCTACTTGAGATAAATACAGATGAAGCCATTGAAATCAATAAAAATATGGATGATAATGCATTAGAAAAAAAAGCTGAAGATTTAATTGGTTTAGAATTGACTTTAATAGCCGATGTTGACTTTGATGATTACAATGAAGAAAATAGATTAAAACCAAAGAGAATTATGTCTAAAAAGCTTTAGATTAACAAAATTTAAATTTTAATAACAAAAATAAAAGTGAATGATTATTATGGTTGAACTTGAAGATTTACCGAGCGTTGGAGAAAAAACAGCACAAAAACTAAGAGATGCTGGATTTGCAGATATGATGAGATTAGCAACTGCTACTGCAAAAGAATTAGCTGTTAAAGCAGAGATCGGGGAAGGTGTAGCTGAAAAAGTAATTGAAGCTGCGAGAAAAGCTGAACAAATTGATTTTGAAACAGGTTTTGATGTTATGGAACGTCGAAAAGAAGTGGGTAGAATTAATGTTGGAAGTAAAGCTTTTAATGAGCTAATTGATGGAGGAATTGAGACTCAATCAATTACTGAAGTCTTTGGTGAGTTTGGTTCTGGTAAAAGTCAAATTGCTCATGAACTATCTGTTACAGTTCAATTACCTTTAGATGATAGTGGTTTAGATGGAGAATCTGTATTCATTGATACTGAAAATACGTTCCGACCTGAAAGAATAGAACAAATATCTGCTACATTTGAACTTGACCCCCAAGAAACATTGCAGAAAATTCATATTGCAAGGGCATTTAACTCATCTCACCAAATATTAATGGCTGAAAAAATAAATGAACTTATTCAAAATGGAACTAACATCAAATTAGTTATTGTTGATTCTTTAATGGCTCACTTTAGAGCAGAATATATAGGAAGAGAATCTTTAGCAACAAGGCAGCAAAAACTTAATCAACATTTGCACACACTTCAAAATATTGCTACTACATATAATGTTGCTGTTTTCTTAACAAATCAAGTTCAAGCAAGACCTGATGCTTTTTTTGGAAGTCCAACAAAAGCAATCGGAGGACATGTTTTAGGACATGCCTCAACATATAGAATTTGGCTTAAAAAAGGACTTGCTGGTAAAAGAATAGCGAGGCTTGTGGATAGTCCACATCTTCCAGAAGGAGAATGTGTATTTAAAATTACAAGTGAAGGAATCGTTGACTGAAAAAGAAAATTTAATTAATTTCCAAAGAAATATTTTTTCTAATATATATACTTTGCTCTAAGATTTACATAGGAAAGTTTATATATTGTAATGGTAAATATAACATTATCTAATATTTTAATATTCATGAAAATTTTAGATATTATTACAGCTTGTATAAGGTGATTTAATGACAGAAGAAAGAGATGTATCAAACGAAGAGCCAAAAATTGGAGTTTATGTTTGCCATTGTGGTGTAAATATCGGAGGGGTCGTTGATGTCCCTGCAGTTGCTGATTATGCAAAAACTCTACCAAATGTGGCTGTAGCAAAGGATTATAAATATTATTGTTCAGATCCAGGACAACAATCAATTCAAGAAGATATTAAAGAATATAATTTAAACAGAATTGTTGTTGCAGCTTGTTCTCCAAGACTTCACGAAGCAACATTTAGAAGATGTGTTAGAGAAGCTGGTCTAAACCAATTTTTATTTGAATTTGCTAATTTAAGAGAGCAAGATTCTTGGGTACATATGAGTGAACCTGAAGAAGCTACTGAGAAAGCAAAAGATTTAACAAGAATGGCTGTTGCAAAAGCAAGATTACTCGAGCCATTAGAGGCTTCTAAAGTTTCTGTGGATAAAAAAACAATAGTCATCGGTGGAGGAGTAGCTGGTATTCAGACAGCTCTTGATTTAGCCGATATGGGATTTAAAACCTACATGATTGAGAAAAATCCTACTATTGGTGGAAGAATGGGACAATTAGATAAAACATTCCCAACATTAGATTGTTCCATGTGTATTCTTGCTCCAAAAATGGTGGATGTAGGTAAACACGAAAATATTGAACTCCTAACTTACTCTGAAGTTAGAGAAGTACATGGATACATTGGAAACTTCCAAGTAAAGGTAGAAAAGAAACCAAGATACATAAATGAAGAATCATGTGTTGGTTGTGGTTCATGTGTAGAAGTATGTCCTATTGAAATGCCTAATTATTTTGATGAAGGTATTGGTATGGTTAAAGCAGCTTATATTCCTTTTCCACAGGCAGTTCCTTTATGTGCTACTATAGATAAAGATTACTGTATTGAATGTAAATTATGTGATCAAATTTGTGAGCGTGGAGCTGTTCAACATGATCAAGAAAGTGAATTTATAGATCTTGATGTTGGAACAATTGTTGTAGCTACTGGTTATGATCCTTATGATCCAACAGAAAAATTAGAGTATGGTTATGGACAATATAGTAATGTTATAACAGCTATGGAAATTGAAAGAATGATTAATGCATCTGGACCTACCGAAGGACATGTTGTAAAACCATCTGACCATCAAACTCCTAAACGTGTTGCATTCATTCATTGTGTTGGCTCAAGAGACGAACAAATTGGTAAACCATACTGTTCAAGAGTTTGCTGTATGTACTCAATGAAAAATGCTCAGCTAATTATAGATCATGAAGCAGATACTGATGTAACATTGTACTACATGGATATAAGAGCATTTGGTAAAGGATTTGAAGAATTCTACAAAAATTCACAAGAAAAATATGGAATTAAGTTCTTAAGAGGAAGACCTGCTGAAATCATTGAAAATCCTGATTTAACTTTAACTGTTAGATCTGAAGATACTTTACTTGGTAAAGTAACTGAATATGAATATGATTTAGTCGTTTTAAGTGTTGGTCTTGTACCACCAGAAGGCTCTGAAAAATTAAGACAAACCATTGGCTTGTCTAAAAGTTCAGATGGATTTTTAATGGAAGCTCACCCAAAACTAAGACCTGTTGATACTTTAACAGATGGTGTATACCTTGCTGGTGTTTCACAAGGTCCTAAGGATATCCCTGATGCTGTTGCACAAGGTTCAGGTGCTGCATCTCGTGCTGCAATCCCAATGGTTAAAGGTGAAGTAGAAATCGAGCCTATTATTGCTACTACAGATAAAGATGTTTGTGGTGCATGTGAAGTTTGTATAGATCTATGCCCATTTACTGCAATTACCATTGAAGATGATCAGGCTAAGGTCAATGTTGCTTTATGTAAAGGATGCGGTACATGTGTAGGTGCATGTCCATCTGGTGCTATGGATCAAAATCACTTTAAAACATCACAAATTATGGCACAAATTGAAGCAGCTCTTGAAGATTCAGGTAAATAAGTTTTTGGAGATTAATCTCCAATCATTGTTTTATTTACCACTATTTGAGAATAATCATTTAAACATATTTACTTAAGTTTTATATAGTAATTATGCTCATAGATATATGCATAAAAAAATTGAGATGTTTATTTATGGGTAAATGTGGTCCTAAACCAAGTTTGTGAATTTTGATTGTCCAATATAAGGATTTTAGAGATTATAGTAAAATTGAAAACGATAATGTGTAAGGAAATTACACTTATAAAAACAAGAATGGTACTTTAAATATGTTTGCAACAATACTCTAAAAGTGTACATCAAATGCAAGCACAATGCCATATAACTTAAGAACTAAGGGTGTTGACGAAAAGAAATTGAAAAGAAATTATTTTTCTTCTTAAAAATACTTTTAAAAGGCATGAACCTTAGATCAGTAGCCGAAATATTTAGAAGTTAAAACTGTATACTGCATGCAGATGGTTGCAAATTTCAGCAGAGAATGAATCATGCCCAAAATCCAAATAATAACTTTCCTTTATTTGCTAGCGATGGAGAATGTATTAGAAATTCTAACTTTTACAAATGATGATGCATAATCTCATTAGATCACATCCTTCTTAAAAAACTTAATTTTAATCATAAAAGGAAAAGTCTGGATAAAATATGATGAAGTGACACTAATAATGTCTGAAGGAGAAACTGACCATTCATGGTCTTTAAAAGAACTATTCCCATTCTATATCCACGAAAACATCAGTAGTTAAAAGGGTCACCATCGAAATTCTTTATTAAGACTATTTTTAGAGGAGTTTCCAAAGAAAATTTTTCTAAGGTATGTAAAAATTTTAGAGAATTTTTTCTTAATTTCAAGGTTAGGATTCTATGAATAAGTTTTTAAGACGTTACTATTTTTGTAATTGTATAAATATACATGATCGATTATTAAATAGCTATTTTTCCTACTAATTTTTAGTAAATAAGAGACTTGAAATTTTGTACTATATTCTTTGAAAAAATATTCTATTTTTAAGGAAATTAGATACTTGAAATAAAAGTTATTAATTTTGAAATGCACTATCTATTATTATTTATATTATAACCAATAAAAGATTAAATAATGTCAAATTCAATTTTTTGCCCTGATTGTGGAATGTTAAAAGGTAACTGTGTTTGTGAAAAGTATAAACATGATAACAACAAAAACAACTATCCTAATACCAAAAAAAATACATTCAATACAAATTATATTACTAATAACAATATAATCAATGCTCCATATTCTATTGAAGATAATTTGCTATCAAAAGATAAAGTTAAAGAGTTAAAAGATGACTTTCCATATATTAGCGAAGAGATAATCAAAAACTTCCCATTTGAAAATCCTCGTAAAGGTCAGCTTGAAATAGTATCAGATATTGAAGAGGCAATTTCAGCAGGTTACAAATATATAGTTTTAGAGGCTGGAACTGGAACTGGAAAATCTGCTATTGCCACAACACTTGCAAAAATGTACAGCTCTGCTTATATTCTTACAATGACTAAACAACTTCAATCACAGTACATGAATGAATTCAAATTTCCCTTAGTTAAAGGAAGAAGTAATTTTGATTGTTTAACAGACAATTTAGATTCTACCTGTGATATTGGAACATGCAAAACTACTCCAAGTTCAAAAAAATTCTTTTGTCAATATGGAATAAGTAAAAATCCAACATTAAATTCAACAGAAGCATTTGAAGATTCTTTTGGCAATAGTATTTTTTTCAATTCAAATGATCATTGTAACTATTGGGATCAAAAAACAAATGCTATTATTTCCCCTATAACATTGATGAATTATAATTATGCTATCCTTGAGTTTAACTATGTAAAACATTTTGGAAAAAGAGATCTATTAATCTTGGATGAAGCACATAATATTGAAGATAAATTGATGAGAATATTAGAGGTAAATCTATACAACAAGCAACTTGAAAGGGATATTAAAAAAACATTAACTAAAGATGCATTATTAACTAATGATCCTCAAAATTGGATTTTAGAAATTGAAGCTATTACAGAAGCTTATAATGAAATTCCTTTAAAAACCCTTCCAGTAAATAAGATGGATAGGATTAAAGCTACCACTAAAAGACTGAAACAGCTAAAAGAAAACCTTGAGAAGGAACCTAAGAATTGGGTTATTGATACAACTGATGTTAGTGTTTCATTTAAACCACTTCGTATTAATAATTATGCAATTGATTATTTATTTAAATATGGGGAAATTTGTCTATTTTTAAGTGCAACAATACTTTCTCATAGAATGTTTGCTAAATGGTTAGGAATAAAACCAAATGAATTGTACCATGTTAAGGTTGATAGTCCATTCCCAGCAGATAAAAGACCAATAGAATTGAATTTAGTTGGAAAAATGTCTAAAAATAGAATAAAATATACTGCCCCTAAAACATTAGATATATTAAATAAAATCCTAAAAAGACATCCTAATGATAAAGGATTGATTCATACACATAGTTACAAGTGTCAACAATATATAACAGATAAAATTCTAAATTCAAGATTAATATCTCATGGATCCCAGAATAGAGAAAGAATATTGGAATATTTTGAGAAAACTGATGAACCATTAGTTCTTATAAGTCCCTCTATGAGTGAAGGCATAGATTTACCCTATGATAAATGTAGATTTCAAATTATTTATAAGGTTCCATTCCCATATCTTGGAGATAAACAAGTTAATCAAAGAAAAAAAAAAGATCAACGTTGGTATGCATATAAAACAATCATGACTTTAATGCAAGCTTATGGAAGAGGAATGAGAGCTGAAGATGATTTTTGCTATACTTATATTCTTGATGAAGATATTAATATTCTTTTTAAAAGTCCAATGTATAAGTCATTAGTCCCTGAATTCTTTAAAGAAGCTATCATTGAAAAAAATTGAAATGTTTCCTATTATGTATAGTTTAATACACGAAGTATAAAATCAATAAGATATATAGCATTTTACCAAACCTTCTTAACATTGATGGAAATTATTTTAGGTCATTTATGACTTCAAATAATAATTTAAAAGATTTCATAGATGTTCTGAATATAGAATATGTTATAAAAGTTAGGTAAAGTGCTATAATAGAATATTATTTTATAATTGTTCCTATCCTAAAAAAGAGATAATTTGACTTTTATTTATAAATAAACTTGAAAATTTTAGAAAAAACTCCACAAAAATTTACACCTCCAGTTCGTAAAGTAAGTATTTATGGTGTGGTGTGTATTATTAATTTATTAGAGACTGTCTAACAATTATTTTATCAAAATTTTGAAATTTTTTATTTTATAAATAAAGAATATAATAAACTTTAAATATAAATTAAGATTGTAAAGTAAATTTGTATTAAAATTAAAACTAAATTATAATTTAATATATTAAATTTACTTTTAATTTCTGATTTCTTAGTCTTGCTATAATAGTTGTTCTGCCTGATTCGATGTTCTATGTATAAAATTATCAATTAGTGAACTGTACGACTTGTCAAAGTTAGAAATTATCTTTTTCTGAACTTTTATTATTACAGATGGATAATCTGTCATGATTTATCTAAATAATAGCTTACCTGTTAAACATTCTTTCTTCATAAGTTCTGAATATATTGTTTATCCCTTTTCAAATAATCGTACAACTGACATTTTAGTGATTGTATCATCTTTAGTTCTTTTTAAATACCTTTTTACTTTCTCTCTGCAATATTCATGATATGAAATATATGCATACTTTGATGTTTCAATCTCAAATCAATAGTGATATGTAGTGTTTAGCAATGTTTTCAACACACTAAATAAGATAAAAGTAATAACTATGTACTGTTTAAATACTATAAAAAATATATAAAATATAAATAAAGTTTAATTTTTCTCAAAAATTAGTAGTTTTTTTAATAAAAACATGAAAAATTTAATAAAAAATCAGGAATATATATAAAACATGATTAAATTCACAGAATCAGAAATGAGTAATATACTTCAGAAAATAAGAAATTAAGAACAAATAAATATAACAGAATCATATCATTTCCTTGAAAATACAAAATTTAAGAATACGAGAAGAAAAACACTATGAATATGATGAAGTATGTCAAACAATAAAGACAGACATCCCTTTAAAAATTAAATACTCTGAAAATAACAAATTCAGAGTAACTTACAAACATCCTTACAATAATAAATATGATCTTGTAATCGTGATTTTCATTAAAGAAATTAATAATATTAAGTTAATTACTGCATTCCCAGAAAATAAAAGGAGAAAAATATAAAATGAGAGAAGTGAAACCAATAAACTATAAATATGATTCTTCAGCAGATGCTTTAATGATTAGAGTGCCTAATTATGAGCATGAAGAATCTGTATCTTTAAATAATAATCTTATAGTTGATTTTAATAAAGATAATGAGTTCATTGCACTTGAAATACTTGATGCATCACATGTTTTAAACACTAATAAGCACAGTCTGCAAAAGATTAGTAATATTAATCTGAGAGTTATAGTAACTAAAGATCAGATTTTTATTAGTTCTATTTTCGTTTTACCTGTTCGTAATGCTGATGTTGTTAGAGAAACTAATGCTAGTGCTGTTAATGATATTAATATTCCTGTTATGGAAACTGAATTAGCAACAGCATAAAAAAAAATCATATTTTAGGAGTGTTAAATAATGAAATTTAAAATTTTAATTTATTTGACAAAAGATCTCTTCTTTTTTGAACTTCTTCATAAACATATTTTAAGGTTTCATAATTTCCTTTAACTCCACCCTTTTCTGGATTTTCAGAGATATATCTCTCCATTTCTTTCAATTTAATAGACATTTCTTTCAATTTTCTACCATGATCAGATAGTGTACTAAGTTTCATAATATTTCACCTCCTAAATCGTTAATATCTAAATTAATAACTCCTTTAATATTATCAGTAGTTCGTAAAGTGTTTTTTATATTTTTGTTTTTTAGTAGTTTTTAGTTTTATATTTTTGGTTTTTTTTCTATTATAGTGATAATGGTAATGTTTATCAATTATTAATCTTAATTATATAGTGATAATGGTAATGTTTATCAATTATTAATCTTAATTATAATTATAAAAATTCTTTAAATCAAATTTAAATAAATTATATTGGATATAA
>JAISZW010000274.1 GCA_031284445.1 Candidatus Methanovirga basalitermitum
ACCTTTAAAAATCATCTTTTTAATAATTATTATTAAATTTGGATATAAATTGTTTAAAATTAATATTTTAATTGTTATTTAATTTATAATAATTATTTTAATAAATAAAGATGATAAAAGTAATTATTATATTAAAAAGTCATATTTTTACTTATAATTTTTTAATGAACATTTTTAAAAAATTATGTCTATTACTATATTTTAAGAATATTTATTGTTGAAAATTTATTTTCAACTTAGAGAAGTTTTCTTGATAAAAAAATTAGGAAAATTTATTTTCCATTTTTTTTTTTACTTCTCTTTTAAATTAAACTTTTCATACTTTTTTTTTTGTTTCAATAAAATTATGATCTAAATATCATGGTGTGATAAAGATAAGAAAATTTAAACTAAATTCTAATTACAAAGCACTTGGAGACCAACCAAAAGCTATTAAATCACTTTCAAATGGAATAAAAAGTGGTTTCCATGAGCAAACATTACTCGGAATTACTGGTTCTGGAAAAACATTTACAATGGCAAGTGTTATTGAAAATGTTCAAAAACCAACTTTAGTTATCTCCCACAATAAAACTTTAGCAGCTCAACTTTATGAAGAGTTCAAAGAGTTTTTTCCAGATAATGCGGTAGAATACTTTGTTAGTTATTATGATTACTATCAACCTGAAGCTTATGTTCCAAGAACAGATACATTCATTGATAAAGAAGCATCAATAAATGATGAAATAGATATGATGAGACATTCAGCCACACAATCTCTTCTAACTCGTGAAGATGTGATTGTAGTTTCGAGTGTTTCGTGTATTTATGGTATTGGATCACCAGAGGATTATAGTGAATTTAAACTCTTCTTGTCCTTAGGAGATATAGTTGATAGAAGCGAAATTTTAAGTCATCTAATTCATATGCAATATGAAAGAAACGACATTGGTTTTGATCTTGGTCAGTTTAGAGTTAATGGAGATGTAATTGATGTTAACCCAGTTCATGGTTCTAACCCTATTAGAATAGAACTTTTTGGAGATGAAATTGATGGAATATCTTTAATAGATAAAGTTACAGGTAAGAAATTAAATAGTCTTGAGAGAGCAATGATTTTCCCTGCTAAACATTTTGTTATAGGTGAAGATAAGCTTAAATGTGCTTTAAATGATATTAACCTTGAACTTGACCAGAGATTAAGAGAACTTAATAGTCAAAATAAGCTTGTAGAAGCTCAAAGACTTGAACAAAGAACTAAGTATGATGTCGAGATGTTAAGTGAAATGGGATATTGTCCAGGGATAGAAAATTATTCTCTTCAGCTTTCTGGTAGAAAATGGGGGGAAGCACCATATACATTAATAAAATACTTCCCAAAAGATTTTTTAACAATCATAGATGAATCACATGTTACTGTTCCTCAAATTAGAGGTATGTATAGTGGTGATAGATCAAGAAAAGAAACCTTAGTAGAACATGGTTTTAGACTACCATCAGCTAAAGAAAATAGGCCTTTTAGATTTGATGAATTTGAAAAAACTGTAAGTCAAGTAATTTATGTTTCAGCTACACCAGGAGAATATGAATTGTCACGGAGTTTAAATGTTGTTGAACAAATTATCCGACCAACTGGATTATTAGACCCAGAAATATTACTTAGACCTGTTCAAAATCAGGTAGATGATTTGCTTGGTGAAGTTAGAAAAAGGGTTGAAAAAGACCAAAGAGTCTTAGTTACAACATTGACTAAAAGAATGTCTGAGGATTTAGCTGATTACTATAGTAAAATTGGTGTGAAAGTAAAATATCTACATTCAGAAATAGACACTCTTGAAAGAATAGATATTATCGATGAATTAAGAAGAGGGGATTTTGATTGCTTAATAGGAGTGAACTTACTTAGAGAAGGTCTTGACTTGCCTGAAGTTTCACTTGTGGCTATTTTAGATGCTGATAAAGAAGGATTCCTACGTTCAAGGACATCGCTTATACAGACTATAGGAAGGGCAGCAAGAAATGTCGATGGTCAAGTTTTAATGTATGTAGATAATCCTGATGATTTCGAAAATTTAAATGATTCTGTTAAAGAATCTGTAACTGTCACACGACAACGAAGAAAACTTCAAATGGAACATAATGAAAAGTATAATATCACTCCACGAACCGTTGTTAGAACCTTAAAAGAACGTAAAATAGATGAAAATAAGAAATATAAGAAAGATGATTTAATTAAAATTCCAAAAGATGAATTAAATGTATTAATTCAAGATATGGAATCTGATATGAAAGATGCTGCAACTCAGTTAGACTTTGAAAAGGCAACTGAATTAAGAGATCATTTAATTGAATTAAAAGGTTTATTCAAAAACAAATGATTATTTTTGGAGGGTACCTCCTTTCCCAAATGTCATCAACTTAAGATTATCTGTCCTTTAAAAATTAGATGGTGTAAATAATTCACATATTTGAATCTAATTTTTTAATTATTTGATATTTTTTCGAATTCCATTCATTTTTTATCACTCTATCGTTTAACATTTGAATATAGAAATATTTCAGATCTTTTAACGGTTTTGAATAATTTTTTTAGTTTGTCTGGGAATATTGTTCTCAATAAGTTTTTCATTGAATTATTTGTTGATGATAAGTCTTTATTTTTGAGATGTGTCATGTGACTATTGAAATTTTCTTTTAGTTTCTTTAAAAAGCCTTGAAATGATTCTGGCATGTTATTTTTCTCGTCTCATAATTATTTTAATAATTTTTCTACATTTTGGTAGTTTTTAGAGTAGAATTACCAAAAATCGAAGATTTTCAGTAATAAACTTTTTATTAAGGTTCCATAGTCAAATACTCTGATGCTATACTGTATCAAACTTCAACTTCTTTATTTCATTATCGAAGATTTTAGTAAAAGCTTCATTAAATGGAATATGTATAAATCATATTTAAAGCCCATTTTATGAGTTATAAATTTATACATAGGTTTTCCATCGCTTGTTAACTAAATTTTCCTATGATCGTCTGTTGATTCTCGTATAAATTATTCTATAGAAAATCAACTATAATTCTCTTGTCTATGTCGGTTAAAGCAAAATATAATATTTTTCTCCAAGTATATGGATATATTTTTTCATACCCCTAATTACCAAAAATCGAAGATTTTCAGTAATCACCTGAATAATCAATGTTATGGATTTTTAATCTGTCTAATAAGATGTATATTTTGTTCATATGGTTTTTTATTGTTTGATGTGATGGTTTTACTTTTTTAAAGGTGTTTATGATTTCACTTGTGTTTCTTAGTGAGTTAATGTTCATTTGAATGCATTGATATTACATGATTATTGAATATTTTTTTTTAAAATCTGAGGATGTAAATTTTTGTGGAGTTTTTCTAAAATTTTCAAGTTTATTTATAAATAAAAGTCAATTTTTCCATAATAACTCCACACTTTTTTACACCCTCTATATGGATATTGTTTAATAAAGTACTTAAAGTTATCGATTCTATAACTTTTCAAGAGGAATTAGCTCGAAATGGATTAAAAAAGATTAAAAACCATCAAATCATGTTAAAATTAGTGTTTATTAAGTATATTTTTTAAGTTAGAGCTTA
>JAISZW010000043.1 GCA_031284445.1 Candidatus Methanovirga basalitermitum
TCAATTAAGTTCTCATATCTCAATTAAGTTCTCATATCTCAATTAAGTTCTCATATCTCAATTAAGTTCTCATATCTCAATTAAGTTCTCATATCTCAATTAAGTTCTCATATCTCAAAATTCTTCTTTTCTTAAGGTTTTCTAATATTTCAAGATATATTTCAGTATCTGATACTGCTCCTGGATGGAATAACATTGTTAACACTTGACATGTGTCTTTATCAATGGCTAATGTTAGTTTACCACCAATATAATAACTTTTAGATGAAGAAAAGCCTATTTTGAACTTTTTTTCTTTCAATTTTTCTTTGCTATAATAATGTTTTCCCAGATTTATATTAAACTGAATATCAGTTGAATCAATGATCATCGTCCTTTTTCCTCTTGTTTTAACTTTAAACTCCTTATTCAATCTTTTAATCACAAATTCAAGTATTTGAAAATCTTCAAATATGGAAAAAACTTCACACAATTGATTATAATCTAACTTCCCTTTAAATCCAAAATTTTCTCTCAATTGTCCACTATTATTTAGCTCATTAACAACATATTTTTTATCTATACCATAAAACATTGCAATTAATGAGATTTTTATATAATTTAAAGCTCTATTAATAGGTTTAATACTATTTCAAGCTAATTTTTGTCTTGTTTCTATAGAATCGATATCTTTAAATACTATGTCTAACAGACTACATTTAGGGTTTTCTTTATCGTGAATTAATGGCATTTTCATGTTATCACAATACATTATATCAAAATGCCAGTATTTAAGTTTTTCGGTTTAGAAAGTCCTTTTATTTCATGATTGTTTGTTTAAAGTTTGTACTTTTAGATTTCAAGATATATGAAATATGTTATGGTATTAAATAAGAATGGATAATGCTTGGAAATTCACTTGATCTCTAACACCCTAATAAATTTAATGCATTTGCTAATCATGTAACAGAACAAGTAATTGAAGGGTATCCTCTCTCTAATAGGATAATAACCTTATTCAAATCTAATAATACCTTCTAAATTATCAAGATTCATCATTTATAAGCTTTTCTTCTGAAGTTTCACCATCACACAGCACGGAATCAAGTATCAACTCATATAAACATCAGTTACAGCAGAAAATGTTGCTATATCAGATTTACGATTAACAATCCCTTTTTCACTTAATTTAAATTCTTTCCTTGTGTTCTCATCATTCGGAAGTTTAATTTTACTACCATCAATAGCCAATACAATATAATCATTTTAATTTCTTTAAATGCCCATAAACAATCGCTATAAAGATTAGTTAATGATGTATGAATAATATCCATGAATATTTGAGGATCTAACCATTGTCTTTGCTTAGAAAATGCTTGTTTAGTAATTGTAATATTATCAAATCCATATTTTTCATTCATATAATTATTAGTTTCTAAATGAAAGGGTATTTCCTTTATTACCCACAATAAAATTGATATAATCTCTAATATTCATTTTTCCATCCCTTGTAAACTTCCCATCGACCAAGACATAGTTATAAGGATCTATGAGTTTCATTACTTCAAAAAAATAATATTCAAACTTAAACACTCTTAATCAACTCATTAGTTTTTTATTAATAATAGAATCATTAATAAAACTATTTATTAGAGTATTTAAGTTTTACTCTTTTAAATTAGTTTATAACTGAAATCATGATTACAAATAAATTATTTCAATCTGTAAAGTAAAATTTCATGGGTTAACATTGAAATTAATGTCATATGAGAAAATAAAAAAAATCGAAAACCTTAAGTTGACAGCATTGCCAAATTAATGCAAAGAATAATTACTGATTAAGAATTAGGAAAGATTACCATTATTTTCATTTTTAAATAGCTGATAAAGGTTTTTCATTGATAATCTATAATAACTAAAGGAAAAAATAAAAAGATTTAGATGAAAATAAACTTTAATAGTCATCTATCAAAAACATGAAAATAATCTAAACATTTTAGAAAGTGGGTGATGAATATTTTTTAATCTCTAAGATGACCTAAAATTTGTTTTACATTTACATGTAATAACATCTAAACATGGTTAAAATGTTGATTTTTTGCTGATTTTAGGATTGTTGCCCAGTTTCTTTAAAACTTTTATAGATTCTTCTTTTTATATTCTAATATTAACATGGTCTCATCATCAAACTGTTCCATGCCTTTTGCGAAATCATGCACCTCATCACTAATCTTAAAGATTAAATCTTTAATATTGTAGTGAATATTATCATTCAAGCAACTCTTTAACCTGTTATTTGAAAATTCTTCATCATTTTGATTTATGCTCTCTATAATTCCATCGGTATAGAGATATAGTCTATCACCTTCACTTATTTGTGTTTCATATTGCTTGTATTTAACATTTTCCATTCCCCCAAGTACAAAATTAGCTTTAGATTCTAAGATATTGTACTGATTGTTGGATTTATTAAACAAATATGGTTGATTATGACCAGCATTTGCATAAGTTAATTTTCCAGAACTTATCTCCACTATACCTAGCCAAACAGTTACAAACATTGATTCCGCATTGTTTTCAAGGAGTTGATTGTTAAGCTGATAAAAAATCTCAGAAGGGCTTAAATTTAAATGAGATTGATAGTTAATTAAGCTTTTAGCTATCATCATGAATAAAGCAGCAGGAACTCCTTTACCACTCACATCACCAATAACAACAACCAAATGATCATCATCTATTAAAAAATAATCATAAAAATCTCCTCCAACATTTTTCGCTGGATTAAAACTTGCATAAATATCAAAATCATTTAATCTATCTTTAAATGGAGGAAAAACATTTGGAATAGTTGATTTTTGAATCTTAGAAGCAATGTCAAGTTCTGTTGTAATCCTTTCTTTTTCAATTGTGGCCTTTTTTAAATCAATAATATATGCTTCAATATTTTCTATCATTGTTTTATATGAACTTGTTAAAGATTTAACTTCATATCTACTATTAGATAAAGTTTTTAACTTGTTTAAGATATAATATATATAATCAGATCTATTTTTATTAATTTTAACTAAATTATATTCCAATACGATATCATGCAGATCGTGTAGAGGCTTAGAAAAATTTTTTTGTACATAGTACATTAATATAATGACAAAAATAAAACTAATGATAACTTGCATAATGGCTCCAGGACCAATATAGTGGTAATAAAACTTCTCTATAGTGAATGTATCGGAGTATAAGTCTCTAAGTAACCCATATAATATCATAATTAATATTGAAAAAGTGTACATGAGTAATAAAATAAAAATTATAAATTCATTAAAAGATTCTTTATCTTTTTTAACTTCAACATCTTCAGTAATTGGTTTAAGGATAACAAATAACATGATAAAAAATAAATTAAAAAGAATTAATATAGAATTAAAAAGATGTGTTTTTTGGATAAAAGTATTAATTATTTGAACTATTAGAATCATGGATGATACTGATATCAAAATATTAAAAATTTTAGAATGATTTAAAAAATGTTTTGATTTTTTTGGTGTATATGTTCTTGAACTGAGTAAATTAAGAGTTGAAAGAGTTAGTAACCCAAAAATAAGACTAAAAATCAACAAAACAGAAAAGTTCCCATATAAATTATTCAATAAACCAGGACTATCAATACCATAACCATAATTTATTGCCACAAAATTCATATATGTCACAATATATGAATTAAATATAGTATCTAATATAACCACTATCGTAAGTTCAATTAAATTCCTTATATTGTTTAATTGCAATGGTTGTCTATCTTTATAGCTGAATGAATAATACAGTTTGTAATTAAAATAGCCTAAGAAAAAATATGTGATCAAAAATATTATAGCTAATCCAGAAACATGAATAAATATTGAGTCTCCCACACCATTAGTAATCCAAACAAGATTGTCTATAAATTCCCCTGTGGCTACTCCTACGACTCCTATTGGACCATATAATAAAGAAAAAATAACTATAAGGAATATTGAAGGATCAATTAAATCCTCATTCAGATGAAAAAATGCACTAACTATTAAGTATACTGCTAAAATGATTAAAAATCTTGTTAATATAAATTTTTTATCATTTATTTAAATTCCCCCAATACAGTTTTGGTAATAATTTAAAAACAGCACATCTCTTTAGATTTAAATTTTTTGGGACTGTCCAGATTTTTACTGATAGTGTTTATTAGTATTAATAATGGTGATATTGTTTAGTATGACAATCACAAAACCACCAAGTATGAGTATGTTAGATGAAGTATTTAAGTCTTCTTTATTCGTTGAAAAGGAAACTTGTTATTTGAAGTATATGATGTAAGTCCTTTATTAATCCCATAACTCCGTGACCTAATAGGATATAACTTTGAAGTTCGATATTTTCATCCAAGTGTTAAATGTCCAGAATGTGGTGTGGAATTCAACTGTAATGGAACAAATCAATACTCAATCAATAATTTTACCAATGTTAGGATTCTGTCAAAAATTCGGATGATAACAATTGTTATATTTAATCATATAACAGTTGTTATGACCAAAAATTATTAATAAAATGAATGTGTGATATTAATAGTCTATGAAAACGCGAAAC
>JAISZW010000056.1 GCA_031284445.1 Candidatus Methanovirga basalitermitum
TATACAATTCTTTTAATTTATTTAATAAAGTGATTGTGGCATTTGTTGGTTTTACTAAAAATTTGCATGAACCTATATATGGTGTGTAATTTTTTTGGATAAAATCTCGTACATCTATAGTTTTTGTTCAATTTCCAGTTTTAAAACCATTTCATTGTGTAAATTTTTTTTGTTCTTTGATATGATATGTATCAATTAATCTTATCAAATCAGTTCATTCAGTAGCTAAAACACTTGGACCATGAGCTGGACAAATGGTTTTAATTCCTGTTATATTAAATTCTCGCAAGTATTGTAGGTATATTTTATTATCCAAATTGTATTTGCTAATGATTGGCACTAATTTTCCTACAGATTGCACCATATCCCCACAAAATAAAACATCTCTATATTGATACATATTCATGCCATGGCTGTGAAATTTATATGGTGTTTTAATAACTTTAAAATCACCAATCATATCCTTTGTGATTGGGGTCATTATTTTTTTAAGTTCTAACAATTCTTGTTTGATTTTTTCAGGTATAAAAGAATAGTCGTGGCATTTCCCCATCCAATTGTCGTATTCAGTTTTACTACAATAAACCTTTGCATTCAAATGATCATACAAATACTTTAAACTGCCAATATGATCCCAATCACTATGCGTAATTAATATTGAATGGATTTTCTTTAAATCTACCTTTAATTTTCCTAATTCATCAATTATCTTTTCACCATCGTTAGGATAAGAAGCATCAATCAATGTATACCCTTTTGTGTCTGGTATTAAAAATACATGCGATTTTGTGGTAGATTTTAATTGAACAATACCATAATTAAATTCCATATATCAAGGTTAATATTATTATATTAATGATGCTTTACTTTATTCCGTATCAATCTTTAAAATTATTTTTTCAACTTTTATTTATAGTTGCTAGATCATTTTTAATTTGTTTTTCAGTACCAACTAATGAAACCTCCCCAATTGACTCGGGAAAATCATTTGTCTTTTTTACTTTATCATTTACTTTTACAGCAGAAATAAACTCTTTAAATGCAGGTAATTTTCCAAATAATTTTTTCACATTAATCTTCTTGGCAACAAAATCATATGGGGCATTAATAATATATACTGCTTGACATGAGATTTTAGATTTATCATATACGTCTTTGTCAATATATTTAGTAAGTAAAGGTGAATTAGTTAATGATAAAAAAGCAAGTTCTGGTGTAGCATAATCGAAGAAAATATTTTGTGTAGTTAAAAAGTGTGCACCCATTATTCGCAAATTAACTTCGATTAAACATACACCTTTTTTATCATATTTAACTTCGATGTGGGTTGGGCCTCATTTAAAGCCAATGGCATCTAAAACTTTTTTACAATATGTTTCCGCTTTTACTAATTGTGGGGTCTTTTTCATTATAAGATAACCATCATTATGAAATGTACTATTTGCAATTCGAAGTTTATGATACATCCACGCATCGGTAAATAAATGCTTACCATTAATAGAATAAAAATCAAGAAAACCTTCTTCACCATCAATATATTCTTGTGCTAAAAATTTTGCAGCCATTGTTGGATGAGTTTTTTGGAAAACGGCATATTCTTTTAATGATTTTTCGAATTCATTTTTATCGTTAATAATTTGTACGCCTACACTTCCATAACCCTCAAATGGTTTCAAAACTATTGGGTATGTTTTTATTAATTTAGAAACTCTGCTTATTATTTCTTTAGTTGGTGATTTCAAGGAAAATTCAACAGTAATCGGTGTTCTTATTTTATTTTTAAGCAATTGTTTAGATACTCATCCCTTATCTTTTCTTAACGCAGTAGTCTTAGGATCATTACTTTTAACTCCTAGTGCTTGCGCTAGTTTATCACCATATTCTAATGATACATCATAACCAGGGCAAACTGCTAAAACATTGTATTTTTCTTTTAATTGTTTAACAATTTTATCAAAATCATTACCTTTATCTTCTAAAAAAACAACATTAGGAATTCTACTTCTAACTTTAGCGATTTGCACACGCACAGGATCTCCCCCATCACCAATGGCATCTTTTGCCTCAGAATATATTAGGATTGGAGTAAAATTATATTTTTTATAAAAATCTAAAATATGGCCTTGACGGTCAAAAGGATTTACACAAACTACTGCATTTTTTTTATTTGATGTAATATTTTTCATTTTTAGTATTTATATCAATCTTTAAAATTATTTTTTCAACTTTTATGCAATTTCTCTAAATCAGCCCTTACTTGTTTTTCTGGTCCGACAAAGTCGACGGCACCAATAATGCCAGCCATATCAATAGCTTTTTTAACTTTATCATTGACAGATTTAAAAGAAACGAATTCTTTAAATGTAGGCAATTTTTTAGCGATTTTTTCAACATTGATTTTTTTAATTACAAAGTCATATGGGGGGTTTATTTTATAAAATGCTTGACATTTTGTTTTGGATTTATCATACACATTTTTGTTAAGATATTTTGCTAGCAAAGGGGAATTAGACAATGATAAAAAAGCAAGTTCAGGCGTAGAATAGTCAAAGAAAATTGGTTCTTTTAACAAAGTGTGGGATCCCATTACTCGCATATTAACTTCAATTAAACACACGCCTTTCTTATCATATTTAACTTCAATGTGGGTCGGGCCTCATTTAAAACCAATATCATCTAAAACTTTTTTGCAATATGCTTCAGCTTTGATTAACAAAGGAGTTCTTTTAGTCATAAGAATATTTCAAAAACCTAAATTATTATTACCAACTTGATGTTTTTTATACATCCAAGCATCGGATAGTAAATGTTTGCCATTAAATGAATAAAAATCGAGGTAACCTTCCTCGCCATCAATATATTCTTGTGCTAAAAACTCATTTGACATTGATGAGTGAGTTTTTTGAAAAGTTGCATATCCTTTTAATATTTTTTCAAATTCATTTTTATTATTGATGATTTGCACTCCAATGCTGCCATATCCTTCGAATGGCTTTAAAACTACTGGGAAAGTTTTTATCGATTTAGAAATTTTATTTATTGTTGTTTTAATTTGATCTTTAAGGGAAAAATCAATGGTAATTGGTGTTCTTATTTTATTTTTAAGCAATTGCTTAGCTACTCATCCTTTATCTTTTCTTAATGAGATAGTCTTGGGGTCATTGCCATTAACTCCCAATGCTTGTGCTAGTTTATCAACATATTCTAATGAAACGTCATAGCCAGGACATACCGCTAATACATTGTACTTGCTTTTTAATTCTTTAACAATTTTGTCAAAATCATTACCGTTATCTTTTAAATAAACGACGCTAGATATTCTACGTTTAACTTCTGCTATTTGCTCACGCACACCATCTTCTCAATCACCAATTGCGTCTTCTGCTTCGGAATAAATTAGAATTGGAATAAAATTATATTTCTTATGAAAATCCAGAATGTATCCTTGTCGGTCATGTGGATTTACACAAACCACTGCATTCTTTTTATTGCTATGTGTTTTTCTCATTAGTATGTATTGAGTAATTATATTTATTATATAAATATATTGTTTACGATTATTATAGATATATAATATTTATTGTATGAGTAATAATAAAGTTTTACTAACAAAGGAAAAATTAGATGATTTACAAAAAGAATTAGATGATTTAGTTAATGTAAAAAGACCAGAGATTATCAAAATAATCCAAGAAGCGCGTGCTCAAGGAGATTTAAGGGAAAATGCTGATTACGATGCCGCCAAAGATCAACAAGGTGATATCGAATCTCGTATTAATGAAATTCAATCAATTTTAAATAACTATGAAATCATTGATACTAAGAAAAACCAAAAACAAATTGTCGCTATTGGTAAAAC
>JAISZW010000094.1 GCA_031284445.1 Candidatus Methanovirga basalitermitum
TGTTTATCAATTATTAATCTTAATTATAATTATAAAAATTCTTTAAATCAAATTTAAATAAATTATATTGGATATAATATTTTATAAAATGACAAACTTTTCCAAAATGACTATAATTAGTTTTTTTCCAATGTTCTGTAGGGTCCTGTTTTGTTTCATGATTATTTAGTGCTTGTTTTTCATGAGTTTTCATGAGTTTTATAGGTTTTTCATGATTTTTTCCGTGGAGGTGTTAGTTTTTAGATTGTTATTTTGTTGTTGAATCATAGTTTTTCTTCGGTTGCTCGGTTGATTTGTCTTAGCATGGTTTTGAATGTCCAAGTTACTTTTTGCCGACCACCTTGTCGTGGTATGTTGAGATAGATCTACTGGATGTAGATCCAAGTGTTAACTAGTAGAAGACCTAATCCTATGTATAAAAGTCTTAATTCTGGTTTTTTTGTGCTGGTATGTGTTCTTGCTTGTCTTCAGTCTGTAGCTGGATTCTATCCCAAAACATTTCCTATATTCTTTAAATGTGTTTTTTAAAGGTATATCAACATTATATACTGCATATGCAAAGTGTTTTATTTCATTTCGGTCATATTTTCCTTTATGAGTATTTAATAACTACATTAACTTGAAATGTAGCTTCATCATCCTTTGAATTCATAGTATATTCTATAAAATAACTTTTTTCCAGTTAATAGGTTTCGTATTCCCCCCACGGGGGTCCTCTTTTCACACAAGGCATGATAAAAGATATTTTCCCTGTTTTGAAGATAATTTATCACATCAACAGTATAAAACTCTCTATCAAGGAAAAGTGTTTTAATTTTAAATCCATTAGCTTCGATTTCTTTTATTAGGAAGTCTACAGTATCTTTTAAAGTTTCTCCTTTCCGAGTATATTTAATAGCTAAAGTGTAGTATTTATTGTTTAATATTACATATATGGAAGCATAAGCAAAAAATCTCATAGTTCCTTGCTTAGGTTTGGTTTTAATTGTATCACCATAGTTTTCTTACTTGCCATAATATGGAATATTAACATGATCAATAGCCATATCATTCATAGGCACGGTTTTAATTGCATGAATCTTCAATTTATTTTAAACTCAGCAACTTCATCTAATCAATATCACTAAGTCTATATCTAATAGTTCCTTCTGAAGGTGCATTATAACAAATATTACTAAAATTACTAACATTAGTTCGAGAAGCAACAGCATTAAGAAGATGATAAGCAATCGTTTTAGTATTATACACAGAATTAGAAGTTGATTGCAACCCTAACATATCACTAATAACATTAACCGAAAGATTTAATACATCATCATTCAACAATATTTTATGTGGTGTTTTATTTTTTTGTTTCATAAATTAATAATACACACCACACCATAAATACTTACTTATACGAACTGCTGATTATTATTAAATTTGGATATAAATTGTTTAAATTTAATATTTTAGTTCTTATTTAATTTATAATAATTATTTTAATAAATAAAAGATGATAAATTAATTATTTTATTAAAAAGTCATATTTTTACTCATAAATTTTTAATGAAGATTTTTAAAAATTATGTCTATTACTATATTAAAAATATATTTGGAGAAGAATAAAATGGCAATTCATCCTATTGAGTTTAGATATGGAACAGTAGAAATGAAAAATATTTGGGAAGCAAAAAACAAATTACAGAAAATGCTGGATATTGAGTCTGCATTAGCCCAGGCAGAAGCTGAACTTGGAATAATAAGTAAAGATGTTGCAATGGAGATTAAATCTAAGGCAAATACTGAATATGTAAAATTGGAAAAGGTAAATGAAATTGAAAAAGAAAAAAATCATGATATAGCTGCTTTAATTGAAGGATTAAAGGAACAATGTAGTGGTAATGCTGGTGAATATGTTCATTTTGGAGCCACTTCTAATGATATTATAGATAGTTCAAATTCATTATTGTTCAATGAATCAATATCTATTTTAAAAGATAAGGTTAAAAAGCTGACTAATATTATTCTAAATCTATCCAAAGAAAACATTGGTAGAGTATGTATTGGTAGAACTCATGGTCAGCATGCAATCCCTACTACCTATGGAATGAAATTTGGATTGTGGGCTGATGAGTTGCATAGGCATTGGAAAAGATTAGAATTTTCTAAAAAGAACTTGTGTTTATCTATGATGAATGGCGCCGTTGGAACAACTGCAGCTCTTGGAGAAGTTGGTTGGGAAGTTCATAAAAAGGTTTCAGAGATTTTAGGTCTTCCTTATGCTAAAATTACAAATCAGATTCTTCAAAGGGATAACCATGCTGAATTTATGATGGTAATGGCTAATATATCTACAACCTTAGATAAAATTGCTTTGGAAATAAGGAATCTTCAAAGAACAGAGTTAAATGAGGTTGGTGAGTTTTTTGATTCAAAAAAACAAGTTGGTAGTAGTACGATGCCACATAAAATGAACCCAATTATGGCTGAGCGCGTATGTGGTATTAGCCGTGTTATAAGATCTTATGTTGTTGGAACTTTGGAAAATAATCCTTTATGGCATGAAAGAGACTTGACAAACTCCTCATCTGAGAGAATAATGTTTCCAGAAGCCTGTATTCTAACTGATTACATCTTGAGTTTAACAACTAAGCTGATGACTAATTTAGAGTTTCACCAAGAAAGTATTGAGAAAAACCTTAATTTAACTAATGGTTTAGTAATGGCAGAACGCTTAATGGCTGAACTCACAAGAAAGGGGTTTGGTAGACAAACAGCTTATAATTTAGTCCGACAAGCTGCAATCAAAGCAAATAATGAAGATAAATTGCTTAGTGAACTTATAATGAAAAAAAAAGAAATTAAAGAGTGTATATCCAAAGATGAGATTAATAAGATTATGGATCCTCATACTTACATTGGTTCTGCTAAGATAATTGTAAATGAACTTCTTCAGGATTCCAAAAATTGGTTTAAGAATTAAAACTATAGTGTTTTAAATCTTCAACTTAAATTTTTCGATTTCTGTTGGGAAATTGACTTTAAAGACACTAAAAATTATGCTTTTCCAGAGGATAGAAAAGAAAATATGAGTCATAGAATTATCATTCTTGTATAATGGGCAGTATGGAATTTAAATGAAACTTAATTAACTCATAAGCTTCATAAACACAATTAAAGATGTATTAACTCAAGAAGATTCATCAACAAACTCTATTTCAAAACCAACTACTGGATAATCTAAATCAAAGTTACTAATGACTTTAGGGGACAATTCTCCGAAAAATCCTTTTATGATCCCATTATCTGATTTTCCAGTAATATTTCCAACTCTATCTGGTATAAAACTTGGATTATTGGATGACTTTATTTCCATATCATAACCTAAGTTTAATAAAACACTTGCTATCGTTGATTTTATCTCACTAAAGTTAGCTGTTGAGTGACATACAATGACTGATAATTTTTTAACAGTTTTTGTCTTTGTCTCTGCATTCTCATCAAGGTATAGAACATCCCCAATTTCAAATATCTTCTGTGGTAAATCTTCATGTTTATTATTCTCTAAAAACTCCATTAAGCCATTGAGTAGGCTTGTTCTAATCATGGTTCTTTCAACTGAAATTGGTTTAGCCACTTCAACATGTTCAGCTACTTCTTGGTTCATTTTATTGTAATGATTTTCTTCACTTGTCAACATTAAACTCATGATTTCTTGAAAACCTAATCCAATCATAACCTCCCTAATTAGTTTATCACTACTGAACCATGAATTTTCATTTGCTGTTGTAGCTATTTCAGGCATTTCGGATTCAATTTTATTTATACAGTAATTAATAGCTATATTTTCAACTAAATCCACTTCATGTAGAATATCTATCCTGTAGGTGGGAATTTTCACATTCAATGTGTTTTCATCTATTATTTCAGCTTCCATTCTTGCTTTAGAAAGAAGTTTTTTAACTTCATTGGCTTTAATATCTATACCAATTAATTTATTTGCAGTATCCAAATGGACAATCTTTTCTTTTGGTTTTAGATTAGGTGTAGTTATAGTTTTATTAGAATACTCTATTTTTAAACTTTCTATTTTACCACCAACTTCACCAAATGAACTGCAAATTATGTTTAATGCTTGTTTAACTGCTTTTTCGTCTGTTCCAGTAACATCAATCAAGATATTTTTTGTCTCTTCAGTTATTTTTGTCAACTCACCATTTATTATTGGAGGCATGGACATAACATTATTATTTTTATCAAGAATAAGTGGGTATCTATCAAATCCTTTAAGTAGGTGTGAATATTTTGAACCTTTTGGATGCGTATTTAATATTTCCTCTGGTGTCATTTTGGCTTCATGATCTAATGGAATGAAACTATTTTCATCTTTTTTAGTTCCAACATAATAAAATGGGTCTTCGATAACATCCAAGTTATGAATACCAATAGCCACTTTTTTCCTATCTCGTCCAATGACCCAATGAAGATTTTCTTGAAAGTCCATAACTTGTTTTAATTTTTTCCCAGTAAAATTCACATTTTTAATTAGTGCAAAGCCAATAAATGGTCTAATTTTAATTATTTCTTCATCGATATATACTTTCTTATTAGATTTTTCAACAGGATAGTATGGTAGACCAGTTTCTTTTGATATAAATCCTTTTAAACTTCTTGCAACCCCTTCCACAGACAGTTGATCTGGCCTATTAGGGAAAAACTCAACTTTAATTGTTTTATCATCATGGTCTTCAATGTCACTTCCAAGCATTGGTAAAATCTTTATTAATTCATCTTTTTCAAGTGATACTCCAAGTCTTTTTAATTCATCATATTCAAGTGTGATTACTGGCATTAGCTATTCTCCAAAAATTTTATATATTATTTCAAATCTTCATGATTATTCATTAAAAATTATTAAATCAATGGCTGTATCAACGATGTATGGGGATCGACTTTTTTTCTATTGAATTTTTAATCTTAAATCACTTAGATTAGGAAAATATAGATTAATAATTCTTAATTTTTGAAATCAATAGCATAAATATCTAATTTCAAAGAAAACCCACAAAAATTGAGCAATTCAAATGCAAAATATAACTCTTCAATGACTAATTCCTGTTGATTTTAACACAGCCAAATCAATAATTTTAAATTAATAAAACGATTATTTTTATCTTTATTTTTTTATTATTTAAAACATGCATATATAGTGTTAAGACAGCTTAATTTTCACTATTTTTTTCAAATATGACATTTTGAAAATTTTCATATGATTTCTTTTTGTGAAATTTCAATTTATTTTGTGCATTTATTTATATGAATAGAATACCACACAAAATTAACTTAATTAATTTGTCATGACAATAGTATTGAATAATATTAAAACTTATAAAATCAAATAATTTAATATGAATCATATTTTTGTATTTATAGAAATAGGGTGTTAGAAATTAGATAAATTTTCAAGCATTATCCGTGCTTATTTCATATCATAATATATTTTAAATATCTTGAAATCTGAAATTACAAATTTAAAACAAATAATTACAAAATAAAAAGGCTTAATAGATTCTGTCAAAAATTCGGATGATAACAATTGTTATATTTAATCATATAACAGTTGTTATGACCAAAAATTATTAATAAAATGAATGTGTGATATTAATAGTCTATGAAAACGCGA
>JAISZW010000096.1 GCA_031284445.1 Candidatus Methanovirga basalitermitum
TCGCGTTTTCATAGACTATTAATATCACACATTCATTTTATTAATAATTTTTGGTCATAACAACTGTTATATGATTAAATATAACAATTGTTATCATCCGAATTTTTGACAGAATCTATAACAAGTTGGAATTTCACTAAAAAGAATGAAAATGAAAAATTAACAAAATATTATGCATAAAAAAAGTATAATGCAGAAAAATTAAATCTCCAAGACAGTAGTAGATATAACTTTTCACAAAATTCATTAAAATTTAAAGATTATAATAATGAAAAATTACAAAATTATAAACCATTATGAAATGGAAAAAAATTGGTAGGATTTTGATTTTAGACCATTATCCTAAGGATTTAAAAGAAGTTTTAGATAGATTTGATGTTGATTCTATAATAAAAATCAATAAAATTCATGGACAGATGAGAGAGCCTGAAATTGAACTATTATATGGTGAAATTACTGAAACAACTCATAAAGAAAATGGATGTTTTTATAGTTTGGATTTGTCCAAGGTAATGTGGTCGAAAGGAAATACTAATGAAAGAATGAGAATAGCTAAGCTTGTAGGTGATGATGAAATTGTTTTAGATATGTTTGCAGGAATTGGATACTTTTCAATTCCAATAGCTGTTCATTCTAATCCAAAAAGAGTAATATCAATTGAAATCAATCCAAATTCTTTTAAATATCTAAAAAAGAATATTATTTTAAATAATGTTCAAGGTGTAGTGGAGCCAAGGTTAGGTGATTGCAAAAATTTTGTTAAAGATTCATCTGCTAATAGAATCATAATGGGTTATGTTAAAAACACTCATCATTATCTGAATTCAGCTTTATCCATATTAAATGATGGAGGGATATTACATTATCATGAAACAGTCCCAGATAAATTAGTCAATACTCGACCTATTAGTAGAATAAGAAAAATAGCTAAAGACAAAGAAGTTAAGCTTTTAAATATAAGTAACATCAAGAAATATGCTCCTGGAGTATCTCATGTTGTCTTAGATGTCAAGATAAACGAAAAATGAATTCAAATACACTAAATGTTTAACTTGTGAAAAAAATCCCCATCCTCTTTAGGTGGGAATAATATTCACACTAAGAACTCAAAAACTGAGAGATGATTATAGTCTATAGCTCTATTACTAGACCTAAAACATATTTTACTAAAAAAAATTCTTTATGTTCCTTTTTAGGATATATATATATGATTAAAAACAAAATATAACATATTTTTCACTATTATAACATATAAATAATAATATGGAGGGAAAAAAATTTTTAAAACCTTTTTCTCCCATCCTTGGGGACTATCAACCTTATTTTTCACAGAACTTTGGGAAAGATTCAGTTACTACGGTATGACAGCTATTCTATTATACTACATGTACTACTCCATTAGTGATGGTGGACTTGGACTAGATCCTGCCTTATCTGCTTCAGTCGTAGCTCTTTACAGTTCTTTAGTTTATTTATCTGGAATTTCAGGAGGATTCATCAGCGATCGTTTGCTTGGACCATATAAAACTGTCCTCTACGGCGGAATTTTAATCATGTTTGGACATATTTCTTTAACATTACCCTACGGAATAAACTCCTTGCTTATATCATTCGCATTTATTATAATTGGAACAGGATTTTTAAAGTCAAATATCTCTACAATGGTCGGACTACTTTATGATAAAAATGATAAAAAAAAGGACTCAGCTTATACAATATTCTATTTAGGCATTAACATTGGAGGTTTAATATCCCCCATACTCATGTCATCAATAGCTCTCATTTACAATTTCCATGTCGGATTTTCATTAGCAGCAATTGGAATGTTCATAGGTCTCTTAATATATGTACTAACCCGCAAAAACTTACTAAAAGAAGATTTCCTATATCCAACTTCTCCTTTAACTGAAGAAGATAAAACAAACCTACTTAAAAAAGTTTTTCATCTCATCACAGGACTCTCTCTAATTCTTATTTTAATATATTTTATAGGATATTTAAATACTGAAAATATTATATTTTTAGCTTCAATCATCATTTGCTTAGTCCCTGTTTATTATATTTACAATATGTTAAATTCTATAAAAAAAGAAAATAATAAAGTAGAATTTAACAATATGATCGCCTTCATCCCAATATTTATAGGATCCATATTATTTTACACCCTAATGGATCAAGGCTCAACTATTTTGGCTTGGCTTGTTGATATGAAAGTTCAATTAGGTGGGATTCCTCCAAGCTGGCTTCAATCAATGAATCCAATATTCATCATGATTTTCACACCCTTTTTTTCATATTTATGGACAAAAGAAACTCAAATATCTGACTCATTAAAATATGTTTTAGGTCTTCTACTTGCAGGAATATCATTTCTAATATTAGCCGCTAGTCTAATATCCTCTGAAGGAGAAAAAATTAATGCACTATGGATAATAATTTTTTGGGCTGTTATCACCCTAGGAGAGATATTAATCTCACCAACTGGCCTAGCATTAGCATCTAAATTAGCCCCAAGAAAATTCCAATCACAATTTATGAGCATATGGCTTTTAAACAGTGCAGTAAGTTCTGCTATAGGATCATTAATTGTTAAATTCTATGAACAAGACCCAATCATCTACTTCACAGTACTAGGCGCAATCGCTATTCTCTCTGGATTAATCTTATTCGCATTTAAAAACAAAATAAATAACTTAATACAATAAATGGGTGATGACCATTTTTAATTACCGATATTTTCGTGTACATGGAATGGTTAGTTTCTTACAGACATCATTAGTGTTCTTTACCTTTTCATGTTTTCTCTAAATATGAGTTCTAAGAGAGATGCGTTCAAGTGAAATTTTATACACCAACCATTTTGGTAATATATATTAAATAAGATATTAACTAAACCATTTTCTCTTCTTTAAAGAAATAATATTTTATCTTTTACTATAATACTCCTTATTTTCATTGCCTATAAGTATTTAAGGTTTTCTCGCTCGTTATGATGGAGTTTTGCGAACTATCAAAATATCATCGAAATTTCCATATTACTATCTTTTTTAGCCAATTTTCAACCTAATCCTCTCTTTTATTACTATGTACATAATTTAATTCTTTCATTTGGATGATTGAAATGTGTTTTAGGTCTTCCCTCTTTTACCTGTTTTAGGGAATTCAACAGAATAAATGACTTTTTGTAATATACAATATATAGGGTGTTAGATTTTTGACAAAAATCGAAGCATGGATAAACCTTTTTCGCGCTATGTTTTAAGGATTTAATAATACTGTTTTCTAAAAGTACATTTTTATATAGGAGTTTAAGCTTTGTTGAATATGTAAAAAATAATTTACGGTAAAAATACTTTAAAACGAAATCCAAATGTTTAATGAGTATTTTTAATATTTTTAAAGCTTTAACAATTCTACTTATTGATATTACCAGATTTTAACTGCTGTTATCAGAATAAAGCCTTTAAAAATCTATCTATATTTTGTCCAAGATTTAACTGATTTATATGGTCTTGTATTCAAGTATTAATAATTAGTACCTATTTATTTTTATTTTTGTGATTAATTGTGATGTACTTTTAAACTTCAAGATGTGTGGAATGTGGTATGGTATGAAGTAAGCATGGATGATGCTTGAAAATTCACTTGATTTCTAACACCCTATACAATCTACCATTACACTAGCAAATAATATTTATTATATTATGTTTAAATGATATTGTTTATTATTACTTTAGCTTAATTAATCTAAAAAAAGAAAAATAAAGAAAGAATAAAATTATTCATTTTCAGGAACTGATTTAATCGTGTTTCATTGTCTTTTAAGCTTTTTCATTAAATCTTGTTCAATCGAAGCCTTTATATACAAAGGTAAACTATATAAATAATGTAATTAAAAATAAGCTAATTATAGGAGTAAATATATATAATACTACTCCTATTGTATGTAAGACTTATTAAGTGTAAATGATACTCATTATAATAACACTACTGGGGTGTGGTTTGTTGAAAATCTTAATACAGGAGCTGAAGCATCTATAAACATGCCAGTCAATGTTACTGGGACTGGTTATATATCTAATAAAGCTAATGTAACGACTCGTGAACCAAATCCTCCTAGTGAATCCAATATAACTATTAGATCAAGTCCAATATACAACATGACAATTAATAAAACTGTTAATGTTACAGATGTTCGTCCTGGTGATTATGTAGACTACACGATAAATGTTAAAAATCTTGAAGATCCAATCTCTGATGTTAATGTAACCGACCTATTAGATCACAGACTTATCTATCAATCTGATGATGATGGTCAAGGAAAATATAACAATGTTACTGGTCTATGGCAAATAGGTGAACTAACAAAAAACGAAAGTAGGTCATTACATATTATTTGTAAGGTGGATGGTGTTGGTGTTATTCCTAATCTTGCAATGTTAAATACTTCACATCCAGATATTAACAAGAACAGTACTGTTAATATAACTTCTAAGATTAATGGGTTTGTGGTTCCAAACATTTTTGGATTTGGTGGTTTTGGATCTTTGTTAAATAGGACTGGTTTTCCGTTACTAATCTTATTTGTACTTTTAAGTTTGTGTGTAGGTTTGGTGTATAAAAAAAGGAAATGAATGATGATTAATATTAAATAATAAATTTTTTTTTTAAATTATATTTTTTTTTGTTTTTTTTTACTGAAAAATTAAAAACTTTTTTAGAAAGTAACTCTTGATTCATATTATTTATAGTATTTTACCAAACATTTTTAAGATTCAATGAAATTATTTTAAAGTCATTGATGTCTTTAATTCACAATTCAGGAGATTCTAATGAATATTGTAGATATGGATATGTTACAAAAGTTAAGAAAAGTACTATAAGAGGCGGGATTCTATGAAAAATTTTATTATTTCTTTTATTTTGGTGGGAATCTGATGGAAGATTTTCCATTTAATGCTTGAAGTCCTATGCCTGTTCTTGAGTGATATGGTCGGTTCTATTATAATCAAGGTTTTCAGAGCCACAGTTCCTAGACACATCTTTTTCATTATCTGTAATTAATTCAGTATCTTTCCAAAGTATTCGTAATCCTAATATGCTTTTAATTCCTATTCCTTTCTTAAGGTTAGTATTCTACGATTATTTTTCTATGTCTTCTGAAAATGGTTAGTTTTATATGGTGATGAATTGTATGACAATAGTAGCTAAAACAAATATGTATGATAAATATCAGACTGTGATTCCTAAAGAAATAAGTTAGATATAAAAGACAATGACTATTTTATAAGCTGGTCTATAAAAGAAGCTGGGAAAATAGAAGTAGAATTCATGGAAAAATTAAATTTCATGGAGATGGGAGGTAGATATAAAGCTAAAGAGCCTATAAATTCTGTTGAATTGAAAAAGCAATTCAAAAAAGGAGAACTATAATAAATGATATTTTTAGATAGTTCATTTCTTGTCAGTTTTTTCGCAGAAAACGACCAAAATCATGAGCAAAGCATGAAGATAGCTAGGGATATAGAGAAAAAGTAAAGTAGTTTCTAAATTAGTCATAGTTGAAACAATGACAATGTTAAGAATGAAACTAACTGTGAAACAGATAATGGAGATTTATGCAAATTTATCATTAAATTTCAGGATAATGGAAGATCATGAATATTATGATAATGCTATGAAAGAGTTCTTAAAGTATGATGGGACAGTTAGCTTTTTTGATTCTATGTTCATTCATTTAATGGAAGAATTAGAAATATGTGAATTAGTAAGTTTTGATAGTGATTTTGATAAAGTTGATGGAATAATTAGGATACACTAAAAAAAAGAGAGAAGGGAAAATATTATTATTTTGAATAGTAACATAATAATCATCATTCAAATGATTTAGCTTCTTTAACACTATAATACTTCTAAAAAACATTTTTAAATGATGGCTTATGACATATAATTTGTTTCGTGAGTGGGTTTAAATGTTTAACTCTCGTGAGAATTCCTTATATTCAGGTAGGGGAGTAGTCAATTTTTAAAAAACATTTTTATATGCAGATTTTTTAATTAGAAAAAGTATATGATAAAGAAATGATTTTTTTACAAATAATAATCATAATTTAATAATGATAATGTTTTGGAGGGTGTAAAAAAGTGTGGAGTTTTTTTCGATTTTTGAAAAAAAATCGAAAATGATCATAAACCTTCACTTTACTAAAAGTATCATCCACACAAAACTCATGCTTAAAAAATACAGTTAACACACTATAAAATAAAAAATAAGCAGAACTAAATAGTAAAACTTAAATATAATGAAGGACAGACAACTAAACATGACAATAGTAAGCAAATCTGCCCTTGCCCGTAATAATTGGTTCCTAGTCCATACTTAAACTTTTCGATTACTGACGAAAAAATCGATTTTAAAAGTAAAGCTGAAAAATATGCCATTCGGGATAAAAATGAAATATATCAACCATAAAATACG
>JAISZW010000100.1 GCA_031284445.1 Candidatus Methanovirga basalitermitum
CATTTACTAAAAAACTCTTTATGTTCTTTTTTAGAATATATCCGTCTTACTCTACCTTGTATAACTTTTCCCATAATTATCACCTCCTTTACTACTAATTCCTCCCCCTACTAAAGTAAGGGGATTCCTTAGCTATTTATGTTGACATTTTGTTATCATAGAATTCTTTTTGGTTATAATAAAAATCATTGGAAAGAAATATTTATAGAATACAATAATTTTTTATAGAATACAATAATTTTTTTTTTATTATATTATTATTATTACCTGATGAAATCTTTTATAAGACTATACCCCTCCCTAAAGAGGAAGAGGTCATCTTTTATAAGATATTATTCCTAATAAATGTGATTTCAAATTTATAAAGCCCCGGACGGGAATTGAACCCGCGACCACGGGATTACAAGTCTCGCGCTCCACCAGACTGAGCTACCGAGGCAATATACAATCTTTTTTTTTACAACATTCTTATGTTTTTATTTTTACTATTTAAATACTTTACTCTATATATTTTCTATTTTTGAAAATTATAATCAAAGTGTCCCATGTTCATGAAAATTTCATGACCTCTTTTAAGGTATTTCACCGAAAAATAATCAATCATGATACTCAACTAAACATTAAAGGATAGCTATATAGATATGTTTTTGGTTTCCTATGGGGATTTCTCGTTGGATGGATAAATAACATATTTAAAATAATATTTAAAACAACAGCACTTACATTTTTCACTATCCTTACTATGTTCTAAATTTTTTCAAATTCTAACTCGATTATATCAGGTCATTTTATTCATTTCACCACTAATTTAATATTAGTTTGTAAAAGTAGATTCGTGAAATAAGTGAAATTATAGATAACAAATTATATATACAAAAAAGTATATATTGTAGTAATGATAAATCTTCTTTTCTGATTTAAAATGAAACATTCTCTATATTACAATAAAAAAAAAAAAGATTTCAAATGGATGTTAGTCAGCAAAGTACTTAGAGTTTTCGATTCTATAAATCATCTAAATTGTTCTGTTAATATCTTAAAAATAATTATATTTGCTTTATTTTTTAAAAAATGATTTGGATAAGAAATTGTCAAAATATTATGCAAATATTTAATAGCTCAAAATTAAATTGCCATTACAATGTATTTAAAAAGCTATTTTTATTACTGCAAATATGCTGTACAGTAGATCCTAAAAGTTTATAAATAGTAGAATAGATATATTATTTGTTTTTTTTTATTGAGTGTTATTTTTAACATCTAGTGTTATTTTTAACATCTAATAAAACATTAGTTAAAATTATGTTACTGTTTAAAGCATGCTTAAATTATGTATATAATTCTATTTGAAGATAGTATTACATTTAAAATTTGTTAACTAATTACTTGTAAATTTCTAATTTTAAAAAAAAATTGATTTACAATTTAGAAAATGCAAAATAAATTAGGAGATGTAAAATGTATGTTGTAATTATGGGTGCTGGTCGTGTTGGAATTGCCCTCGCTGAACTGTTAATAAAAAATGACTATGATATAACAATTATCGAAAATAAAGAAGATGACTGTAGTAAAGCAGGGATGGAACTTGATGCCATGGTAATATGTGGAACTGGCACCGATTCAAAGATTTTAGAGGAAGCTAACATAAGTGAAGCAGATTTTTTTGTAGCTACAACAGGCAATGATGACACTAATCTATTATCCTGTGTTTTAGCTAAAAAATATGGGGTCAATGAAGTAATATCTCGTGTAAGTAACTTAGATCATGAAGATGCTTTCAAAGAAGTAGGTATCGATAAAGTTATAAGTCCTGAGTTAACAGCAGCAGGATTTCTTGAAAAAGTCATAAGCCACCCCAATGTAGCTGATTTAACCGTACTCGGTGAAGGAGATGCTGAAATTTTAGATATTGAAATAAAAAATAATAAACTTAATGGAAAACGAGTATCTGAAGTTTCACCAACTGACAACTACATTATAATAGCTATTTATCATGGTGGAAAGCTTAAAATACCTAAACCTGATTATGTTTTAAATACTGGAAATAGGCTAATAATTTTAGCTAAAAAAGGAACATCTAAAAAAACATCCAAGATTTTCACAGGAAAATAAAAGTTGAAATATATTATAGTATAGCACCAAATTTTTAGCATTAAAACTATCAGATCATATAAATAAATCAGGAAATTTAGTGCCAAAAAATAAGTTTTTACTATAACTTATTGGTCTTGAACTACCCTTTCCTAAAGAGGAAATACGAAGACAACCAAATAATATTTTGTAGAATTATTAAAGTTTGATATTTGGAGTGTTATGCTGTTTTAATGATTTTACTTTTAGAACATGTGATCTATTCAATTTTTTAAGCATCTAAATGCCTCTATCTTCTTCAATAAGCTTCTTAATTTGAATTTAAAAAAAACCATGCTGTTTTTACAGTACAGTTTTTTGCTATCAGACCTTAATAGTAATACTATTTTTGGTTGTATGTGGTACTTTTTGAATGGAACTATATCCGAAAATATAAAAAATATGGATTTCAATAAGATACCATCAGTAAAGGTTTAGACAGTTATCCATATAACTGGAGATAAATAATATTGTAAATAAACATTAAACAATTATTAATTAAATAGTAGGATTTATTTTATAAAGCAAATTTGAATTTAACTATCTTTTTTTATATTTACTTTTTTTCCTTCTGCCATTGGAATGATCTCAAATACAGAATTGTTAAAATTTATATCAAATTCTTTTCCATTAAGTAATATATGTTGAAAAATAGCTAAAGAAGATACTTCTGAATGTGGTTGGTTTGTAACTGAAACATTCCAATCTACTTTTTTATAAACTTTTGTTGGAACTCTTGAGCTTCCAACAACAATCAACTTGTCTTTATTAGATTTTTGTATATCTTTAACAATATTTTGAACTTGCAGACCATACATGGTAAGATGAATAACTTCTCCTCCATTATTTTGATAATCTTCTATTATGTTGATATAATTTTTACTATGGGTAACTTCAAAGGAGCCTCCAAATCTCTTAACAAGATCATTAACATTTTCTATTAATTTCCTATCATTGTCTCCTGTTATATAAATTTTTGAAGCTCCAAATGCCCTTGCTGTTAGACATACATGGGTGCTTATACGAGTATCTCTATTTTTCCTATGATTAAGTCTTAATACCTCAATTTTCATGAAAACCATCAGATGAATTCTAAATTCTAAAAAAATAATCTTTAATTATATAAATTTTTGAAGCTCCAATGCCCTTACAGTTAAACATAGATGAATAATATAAAAGCTATTAAAATAAATAATCCCGAGAATAATCTTCCTATTTCATTAGAAGCCCCTAAAACGTCACCAGTAGCTATTTTAAAATTCCTTTCACTAACTACTGAAACGATGACTCCTCCTATAACTCCCCCAATCACACCAAAAACCCCAACATAAGAAAGTAAAAGATAAGAAATAGTTATACATAATACAATAGCTATTAAGTATTTTAATGTAGTTAGATATTCAATGAAGAATTTTCCAGTCCCATCGTTACTTGGTTTTGAAGTGATAGTAACAGTTAGTAGAGAAATTTTGGTGGACATTTCTATTATTATAATGGCTGGAAATAGTTTGAAGTTTATAATTGAGTCTAAAGTGGCTAATGTGATTATTGCAACGATGAAAAAAAGTCCTATTCCTCCAGTTCCAATATTAGGATCTCTCATAATAGCTATTTTCTTTTTAGGTGATCCATGGACCATTATTGCATCTCCAAAATCTAATAAACCATCTAAATGGTGAAATCCATTTATATATAAAAAAAATCCATATAGAATAGCTACAGTAATTAAACTTGGAAATTTTAAGGATTCTACAAGAAGACATGTTATGAAAAATCCTAAAACACCTATAAAACCACTAATAAATGGCCATGTCCATGCAATTTTAGCCATACTTTTAATTGTTGTATGGGTTCTAATTGATAAAATTGTTGAAAAACTTATAAGACCACATAAGGCCCCTAAAAAAGAAGATTTTTCTTGAAAATAGTCATCTTTATTTTTATCTTTCATCTAAACACTTTTTCACATATTATAATCATAAGCTTGTTTTATTAAGTACATTGCATGATCTAAATCAGTCATCTACCCCTAATTGAGGTTAAGGGGCTTGGTATGTAATTAGATTCTAATGAATCCAGAGTTGTCATACCCTTTAAATCCCTACGAAGCATAGGTGCATACTTTCCAAATGCTCT
>JAISZW010000106.1 GCA_031284445.1 Candidatus Methanovirga basalitermitum
AACTTTGATAAGTCTTACACAGTTTACTGTTAATAATTTTATACCTAAAACATCGAATCAGGCAGAGCAACATTATAGCAAGACTAAGAAATCAGAAACTAAAAGTAAATTTAAGACAATTACCAAAAATCGAAGATTACCAAAAATCGAAGATTTTTGTAATTTAGAAAATCTATGATTTTCTTAAATTTTTGGTAATTATGAAAATCGAAGATTTTCAGTAATTAAAGGATTATTGGAGTAGCTCTCTTTGGGAAATAAAGCAATATAAAGAAAAACTCCACAATTTTTTACAGGCTCATATTTTAGTAGCATTGAAAAATGGAAAGTATTTAAAAAAAATGGTGTTTTTTGAAGATATTATGTTTTATTTTTATACTCTTTTTCTAAGAATTTCTGCATATTTTTAATTGATAAATCTACCATTTCAGGAGAAGGTCCTCCTAAAACTTTCCTTGATTTAACATTTTCAATAGGATCCAAGGCTTTCTTCATTGAATCGTTGGATAGATATAATGGTTTTTCTATAATCTCAATGGCTATTCTATCCACAAATTCAGAATCTATATCATTGAAATTAAGATTGTTAGAATTTACTTCATTTACTATCCGTCCAACAATCTGATGAGCTGTTCTAAATGGAATTTTCTTTTCTTTAACCATTAAGTCGGCTAAATCTGTTGCAGTTGCGAAATTTTCATAAACTAATTCCATTGCTCTTTCTTTTTTAAAATTAATTGATAAAGTCATTTTAGATGTAATATTTAAAATAGCTTCGATATTTTCAATAACATTCCAAAGATGAGGATTTATCTCTTGCAAGTCTCTATTATATGTGTATGGAATCCCTTTAAGTATCATTAACATTGTCATAAGTTCTCCAGTAACAATAGACGATTTCCCACGAACCAATTCTGCAACATCAGGATTTTTTTTCTGTGGCATTATTGAAGATGTTGAGGAGAATTCATCAGCTATTTCAACTAATCTAAACTCGTAACTACTCCAAAGAATTAATTCTTCACCTATTTTACATAGATTTGAGGATAAAATAGCTAAATCTGATATGGTTTCAATTATGAAGTCACGAGAACTAACACCGTCCATTGAATTTTCTAGATAGTTATCAAATCCAAGAAGTTTTGTGGTAAGTTCTCGATTAATTGGAAAGGTTGTCGTTGCTAATGCACCTGAACCTAATGGATTTAAATTAACACGTTTATGGCTATCTGCTAATCTTTCATAATCTCTTTTTAATGAGTGAGCATAAGCCATTAAGTGATGGGCAAATGTTATAGGTTGACCATGTTGAAGATGGGTGTATCCAACAAATATTGTGTGTTTGTGTTCAATAGCTAGTTCAATTAAGCCTTTAATAAAATCAAGAATATTTATTTGAATTTCATTAATTTTGGTTCTTAGACTTAATCTAAGATCAGTTGCTACTTGGTCGTTTCTTGACTTAGCCGTGTGCATAAAACCAGCAACATATACACCCACAGATTTAATCACATAGTTTTCAATTGCTATATGAATGTCTTCATCTGCAGGATTAAAATTTAATGAATTATATCCTTCTTCTGCTAATTTAAATAAAGCTTCAAGTATTTTATCAGCAATTTCTTCATCAATTATTTTTTCTTCTTTTAACATTAAGGTATGTGCAATGTTACATTTAACATCAGCTTCAAAAATATATTTATCAAATTCTACTGATGATGTAAACTCAGCAGCTTCTTCATCCATAGCTTTTTTTAAACGACCATCTCTTATTTTCAAAAAAAACACCAGTCATGTAGTTTTAGTATAAAAATTATCATTGATTTTCCAAAAACCAATCTACAGTAGTTTTTAATTGTGATTTGAATAGATTGGGATCTACTTTAAAGTTTATCTTACTAAGATTATCAACATTTGCTTGTGAATGCTTTATATCACCTAATCTCTCATCAAGATATTTAGGTTCTAAATTAGAGTTAATTATATTTTTGATAAGCTCATACAATTGATTGATGGTTATTGCACGACCTGAACCTAAATTCAATACACCATTAAACTTTGATTTGGCTGCCAAAATGTTTGCTTTGACAAGATCACGCACAAAGATAAAATCTCGACTTTGTTCTCCATCACCAAATATAACAGCTTGTCTTTTATTCATGATTGTATCTATAAATTTTGGTATTACTGCAGCATATTGCGAGTTAGGGTCTTGTCTTGGACCAAATACATTAAAAAACCTGAAACTAACACTTTTTAAACCATAAGATTCATAAAAAGATTTTATATATAGTTCACAACTTGCTTTAGATGCAGCATAAGGTGACGTTGGAACCAACAATTCAGATTCTTTTAACGGCACATTTAAATTATTTCCATAAACAGCCGATGATGAGGCAAACACAAATTTTTTAATATCTGTATCTTTAGCAACATCCAATAATTTAATAGTCGTATCTACATTGTTTTCATTTGTTAAAATTGGATTTTTTACACTTAAAGGAACACTTGCCATAGCAGCAAAATGGAAAATATAATCAACATCTTCAAGGATTTCTTTTAGCTCTATATTATTCAAATCATTTATCACTATATTTAAATTAGATTGATCACGATTTTTGATGTTTGCAATCTTTCCAGTAGATTTATTATCAATAAGTATAATCTCATTATTTCCCATTAACTCCTCAACGAGATGAGAACCAATAAATCCTAAACCACCAGTAATAAGAATTTTTTTGTTTTTCATTGTATCGCCATACTTATAACTTAGTATATACATGTTTAAATCTTTTTGTATTTTGATTTGATGTGAAGTAAAAACTAATAAATTTTGAAAATAAAAAGTTAGACACCTTAGTGAATAAAATAGCTAATTTAATAAAAATTAAATTCATACCTAATCCTTATTCAGGATCTGATGGTGATAAGATCTTGTATAAGACTGGTGATTTAGCATATTACAATATTAATGGTGATTTGGTTTATCTTCAAAGAAAAGATTTCATGATAAATATTCATGGGTATCGTGTTGAACCAACGGAAGTGGAGAATGCTATTAATTCAATTAAAGGAGTAAAAGAAAGTGTAGTCGCTGGCTTTAATGTATCCAAGTTAACAAGAATAGATAATGATACAAGAATATGTGCTGGGATAGTAACAGATAACAATGAAATAGAGGTACTGAAGATAAGAAAGGAATTATTATAATTAGTTCCAGTTTATATGATCCCATCTATTATAGATAGGATAGATTCCATTCCATTAAATAGAGCTGGGAAAGTTGATAGGAAAAACATAATACCAAAAAACATAGAAGACATTTATCAAAACAATATTAATGAGTTCAATGAACAATTATATGAAGAGGATAATATTATTGATGAAATATATGGAGATGATAGTAACGAAATAAAAGAAGAATTATTAACAATATTAAATGATATTGCTCCTTTCACTAATCCGTCAATAAATACTGATCTTATCGGTGTTGGTTTGCATTCAATACTACAAATGGAATTTGCAAAACGAATTTATCAAAAATATTCAGTAGACATCCTAGAAAATAACACATTAAATAAAGATGAAGGATTCACAATCAGAAATATCACGAAAATAATAGAAAACACTAATAAAGAAAATAAACTACTTAAAGAATATTAAAAAGAAATATCTAATGCAGAAAAAATTTGTTTTGAAATTCTATTAGATGAAACACTTGAAGATAAACACTTGGAATTTTTAGAAAAATTAGAATCACTAATCACTTATAATCATTTACACTTTTATTCAGGTGATTATTATTCTTTAGAAGGACTCAATAATGATCATTCTTTAGAAGAACCTACTGATCAATCGGATTACAAAAATAAATTAAAATTTACATCCATCCTGATTAATAATCAACACTATTTATTTTTAATTTATAATAATGCTTATTATTCTAAAGAACAAATTAAAGGGTTATTAGACAATATTGAGGAAATAATGAACTATATTGATGAACTTTAAAAACTGGGTATTGACCATTTAACTACAGATGTTTTTGTGTCTGTGGAATGGGAATTTTAATAATTCTGTTAAAGTCAATAATGGTCAATTTCTCCTACAGACATCATTGACGTCACTTCTTTACAATCATTATTTGGACAAACAACATCCACAAAATTGGTTTAGGATCATATTTACCCACAAACACCTCAATTATTTTGCATATATTTATAAGATTTCAACAATATTTTATTTATTGAAGATTTAGAAATTAATCATAAAATCAGTTACATTTACTAATAAAGTGAAAAAAAGAAATAATGTCTAAAAAGGGGAATATAATGTCTAAAGCAATTTTTTTCGTGAACTCGCAACCAACAGAAAAAGATTATAATACTAATGCCTTTATATTGAACTGCAATAAATTTGAAAGAATCGGTTTTGGAGGAATTCCAAAAAAAATATAAAAGTGATTTAAATTCAATTTCTTGAAATAGATTTTTTCATTCGTTCTGGTCATATCCTGCACTTAAAAATCGTTGGGGGATACAAACACCAACATTTACTAACACTTGTTTATACATCTCTATCTTTAGCCTATCTTAGACAATTAGAACAAGAAACTATTTTGTATACCGATAAGATAGGTGATAAAATTTTAGATATCCTACCTTATGACAAAAAATATGTTATTTTAGATAATCACACATCTGATCCTGTATTTTATGCTTCTGCCAAACAAGTAGCCTTTGAAAATGAACCTTTAGATTCTATATCTATCGACCAAGATGTTTTTATATATGATACAGATATTATAAAAAAAATAGAACAAAATAATGTTGTTATATCCCATAAAGAACCATTTTTTGAACATGAACTGTATATGAACATAAATGACCTTGTTTCAAAAAAATATTACATAGACACTTTACAAGGTAATGAAAAGAAAAGGTATGTACCAAATCTAGGTATTTTAAAAATGAATGATTTAATTGGGAAAAAAGTATACTTAAACAAATATTGGGAGTTACATGATGCTTTACATAAAGAAAAAAAGTTTTTAGAAACAATGAATAAAACTTCACAAAGTGCAATAACTGATGTTAACTCTGGTAAAAAAGAGTTTGAAGATTTATGTCACAAACTTCCTGTCGCATCTCCTGAATTAATCATTGAACAACAGACTTTTTCTCAAGTATTTAAAGACAAGGCATACCCATTAATTTCTCTCCCTGGAACAGATATAATAAACAACTCTACCTATAGTAAGTCATTGAAAAGAGACTATGGTTTTGCACATTATATGGCAACCGATAAATTCACATTTATGCCTGAGATTCTTGAAGCTTTAAAAGAAGTTGATAGTGATTTATATTCAAAGGTTATGAAGAAATTTAAAGAGTTAAATTTTTCAATAGAGATCAAATAGTGTTTATGTCTTTCAACTTCACCTTGAAGCTCCCGCTTCCTAAAGAGGAAGGGGATTCCTAATCCACCAACTAAAATGTCGGTTTTTCCAAAGGCAAACCCCGTGCGTCCCACGGTTGAATTTATTTAATTTTATTTGTAAGCTATAAAGAACTTGGTTTTCGCTTCTTTACTGCTACAATACATTATTTATTTTTTGACTTTAAATACTTTTGGTGTAGTTAGTACACCCCCTCCCTAAAGAGGAAGGGATCATCTTTTAACAGACATATCAAAAAATATAAAAATATAAAAATATAAAAATATATTAAAAAAAAAATTAAATTTTAAAATATTCAACTAAAAAAACCCCCCCCCCAATATGAACACGACCAAATATTTAAATTTATAAGGGATATTGAAATGTATTTTTACGATCAAAATGAATAATATGGAAAATGAGTAAAATAAGATGTTGAAGGTCTCTAATTTTTTTCAAAAAATAGGTGGGGGCTAAATAGCTAAATATTTATATGATTAAAAATTAATATATCTTATAAAATATGACCCCTTCCTCTTTAGGGAGGAGTATAGTTGAACCAAAAAGTATTTAAGTATAAAAAATAAATAGAATACTATGAAGTATAAACTTGATAAAGGTTCACATAGTGTTTATTTATTACAATACCATTTTGTGCAAGTTGTAAAGTATAGAAAAAAGGTGTTAAAAAGCTTAAAAACACAAGATATCCTTAAAACCAATGTTATAAATTTATCTGATAATCAAAATGTTACTGTTTTAGAGATAGGAATCGATGAAGATC
>JAISZW010000152.1 GCA_031284445.1 Candidatus Methanovirga basalitermitum
GTTCCAAAGCAATCTTCAGGCATAACAAACATATCCATATTATCAACTAAAGTAATCATGAATTATAATCTATACAAAAAACTATATATACTTATGCACTATGTTAGGTTCATGAGCGACAATCGTTTTCTCACTATAGGCTGCATTAGGAGCCGATTGCAACCCCAACATATCACTAATCACATTAACCGAAAGACTTAATACATCACCACTCAATAGTATTCTATATGGTGTTTTTTTTAGTTTCATAAATAATTAGTATACACCACACAATTAATACTTTACGAACTACTGATAATATTTTTTTACTCGGAGTTTCTGATTTTCAATGTTCATTCTGTAATAGTGGGTATGAACCTAAAATTTTCATGAAATATGTTTTAGTCTTAATTTTATCTAAAATCTCCTTAAGTACTTCATCATCCTTATGACCTTCGAAATCAAGGAAAAAAATATATTTTCCTAATCTTTCTTTTGAAGGTCGTGACTCGATTTTGGTTAAATTTATATTATTGGTGGCAAAAAAACCTAAAATATTATAAAGTTCACCAGGATTATCTTTATAGGTTCCAAATAAAATAGAAGTTTTATTATTTTCAGATTTTAAAGCACAATTTTTTGATAAGATAATAAATCGTGTTTCGTTGTTATCTGTATCTTGAATATTTTTATCGAGAATGTTCATATCATATAATCGAGCAGACCTGAAAGTCCCAATAGCTGCTGAATCATCTTTTTCAGCTATTAACTTAACAGCATCGGATGTAGATAATGTAAAAAGAGGTTTCAATTCCCTGATTTCTAAATAATCTTGACATTGTGCTAATGCTTGTGAATGTGAATAAACATATTTAATATCCTGAATTTTACGACCTTTTTTAGCTATTAAATGATGATTAATAGGAAGCACGATTTCTCCTTGAATATGAAGTTCAGAGTGAACAAGCAAATCTAAGGTTATGCCAACAGGACCCTCAATAGAGTTTTCAATCGGAACAACTCCAATATCACATTCTTCATTTTCTACTGCTTTTAAAACAGAAGGTATTGAACAATAAGAAAATAAATTTTCTCCTAAGGAGGATGCTGCCTCATGAGTAAAAGTCCCTTTAGGTCCTAAAAAAGCTATAGATTTAATTTAAATAACTCCAAACACTATTTAATTTAATATATTTAAAAAGAATTTATAAAAAATAGCTAAGTTACTATTTTTCTAAATCTATAATAAGAGACAATAAATCTGTTTTTGTAACCAAACCAATGACTTCATTTTCATCATTAACAACAGGTAATCCATTAAATCCCATGTCCAGCATTTTATCTGCTACTTCAGCTATTGATGTACTTGAGTTTATTTTCTCTAAATTAGAAGTCATTGCATCTTTAACAAGTAAGTTTTTAATTCGCGCTTTTTGATGAGTCTCAGGAACTTTTTTTTTTTTTTTTTTTTTTAATGAAATAAAAGCATTAGCAATATCTTTAGAGGTTAATACACCAACTAACTCATCTTCATCTTTAATTAAAACTCTACCTATGTTAAAATCTAAGATCAATCTTCTTGCATGAACAAGCCTATCATCAACTGATAGAGAAATTATATCTTTAGTCATAATCTCCTCTACAGGTATTCTTTCATAAGCTCTTCCTTTACATGTATCAATTAAATCAGATTTTGTTACAATACCAAAGAGTTCACCAGACGAGTAAACTGGGACTCCTCCAATATGATTATCAACTAAAGTTTTAGCAACATCTGTAATGTTTGTATCCTCTTCAACAGATAGGATGTCTTTTGTCATTACAGTAGATATATGAAAATGGGACGGTGCTAAATTTTCATATTTTAAAGAACCTAACTTAATAGCTATCCCTTTTTCAGTAACTATTCCAACCAATTTATTTTTATTGTTGTTTATTACAAGAAGTCTTGAAATCTTTTTCTTTCTCATTAGTCTTAATCCATCACAGATATTTCTATCTTTATCTATAAAAACAAGGTCATGGGAGCAAATATTTTTAACATTCATAAAAAACACATAAATATAGAAATACTTCTTGAACTTTAGTCATAGAATTCTTTTTGGTTAACTTCCTAAATATTTTAAAATGATATATTAACTGTTGTTATAAATAACCTCTAAAATATCTCTTTCAGTAATTAATCCTAACAAGTTCTGATCTTTAACAACAGGAACTCCACCAATACAATTTTGAATGAAAAAATCACATAAATCACCAAGTCTTGTTAATGGTTCAACACATAAAACATCCTTAATCATGAAGTCAGAGACTTTAGAATTTAAAATCTCTAAGGTACTGTTTGATGATAAGTTATCAAATAAATTACTATCTCCAAGGAACCTTAAAAGATCTGTTGAGGTCATTATCCCAATTAACTTTTCATCATTAATTTTAGGTATATCCTTTTCTTTACCAACGATTGGAATTCTCCTAAGACTATTTCTAACCATTATTTTTGATGCTCCTTCTATTGGTGTTCCTGGAGTAGTTGTTATTAGTTTTGTTGTCATTACATCCTGAACTAATTCATCCGTGAAAACTCCAGCCATTGCTAACATGAAATCCCTTTCAGCGATCATACCAACGATTTTTTCTTCTTCGTTTAAAATTGGAACAGCACCAGCTGATTCTTTAACCATGTACTCTAAAGTTTCTTTCATTGAATATTCATTGGTAATATGTCTAACTTCAGTCGTCATTATTTTTCTAACTGATTCATTAATTGCTGATAAAAAATTATCTTTATGTTTTCCTGCCATTAGGTTATGTTTATCTCCACCACCTAAAAAACTTATAACATCCATTGAAGTCAATATTCCAAGTAGTTTACCTGAACCTGGGTTAGTTATAGGTAATCTTCTAAACTTCTCCTTAACCATAGTAGTAACAGCATCTTTAATACTTGTACTTGGGGAAATGGATATTATATTCTTATTTGCTAAATTCATTATGTCTCCTTCTTTAGCATCCGTACCAGACATTTATTGCACCTCATTGAATCGATTTATATAGCTCTCAAATTAATGATAATTTATACTCAATAATTTTAAAAAATAAATTATTTTATAATAAATATAGAAATTATTATAAAAATGTTTATTCATATGTTAAGTAATAAAGTTTTTTATTTTTTATAAAGAAAAAATTAAATATTCTATAGTTATATATCTAAGATAAAGTAATCATGGAGTAAATAATTATGATTAATGTTGCTGTTACTGGAGCTGCAGGTAGAATGGGTTCTGGTATAATAAAAAAAGTTGTAGAACAAGAAAATATGAATTTGGTTGCAGCTATTGAAACATCTAATACTCTTCTTGAAAATAAAGATGCTGGAGAAGTGATTGGTATTAAGAATATTGGTGTTAAGATTACATCTGCTGAAAATCTTGAAGAAGTTTTAAGAACTTCTAATGCGGATGTATTAGTAGATTTTACAATAGCTAATGCAGCATTGGAAACAATTAAAAAAACAGCGAAACTTGGTGTAAATCTTATTGTTGGGACAACAGGATTTTCCAACGAGCAAAGTAAAGAAATTCGTAATATCATCCAAGAATCCAAAATTAAAGCTATTATTTCATCTAACATGTCCATTGGTGTTAATGTTTTCTTTAAAATTTTAGAAGATATAACTCCACTACTTTCAGATTATGATATTGAAATAATTGAAGCACATCATAATAAAAAGAAAGATTCTCCTTCAGGAACTGCTATGACAGCTTTTAAAATAATATCTAAAAAATTAAATAGAAATATTGATGATGTTGGAGTATTCGGCAGAAAAAGAAATCTTGGAGAAAGAACAAAGGATGAAATAGGATTACATGCTATTAGAGGTGGAGATATTGTTGGAACTCATAATGTAATATTTGCTGGTGAAGGAGAACATATTGAAATCAAACATGTAGCACACAGTAGAGATGTTTTTATAGCTGGAGTAATTAAATCCCTCAATTTCATAGAAAATGGAGCTCCTGGAAAAATTAATTCAATGAATGATGTTTTAGGGATTTAATAACATTATGAAAATTCCATTTATGTTTTTATATAATAATAGCATTCTCAAAGAAAACCAGCACTATCAACTTAAGAAAATTATTTTTTTAAACTTTAATTGAAATTAAAAATAAAGCTTGATAAAAAAGATTCTAAATAGAAATTTTAATCAAAAATCCTTAAGTTGATTCATTGAAGAAAACATTTATATGTAAGAAATTATATAGTTCATATTACTATTTTGTTAAATTTATAATTTTGCGGTGTTAGTCCAGCATGGTTAAGATACTGCCCTGCCACGGCAGAGACCCGGGTTCAATTCCCGGACGCCGCATTGCGACTCTGGTTATTAATTGGGTCTTCCAAGTCTACAATATTGATTCAATTTGCAGATGTCGCATTGCGACTGTGGTATAGTCTGGTTATTACTTGGGCCTTCCAAGCCTACAACCTGGGTTCAAATCCCAGCAGTCGCATTATTAAGTCGTATTTTTAGTAACACTCAAATAATTTTATCAGATTCATAAAAATATATAACCTGTTTTTTAAAACCTAATAAAAGTTCCATAAAATTTATTAAAATAACTCCACACTTTTTTTACAGACTCTATGCTACTTTTTTATGCTGATCTTTTACATCCATTTTCCATACCAATTTTTAGCCCCATATTTCCCCTCCAAAAAAAAAATAGAGTCCTTCAACCATCTCATTTTTTATTTATCTTCCATATTGTTCAGTCATCCATCGTGAAAAAAAAATATATTTTTAGTATCAAGGAGCATTCCAAAAAACTATAATCAGTAGTTCGTAAAGTAAAGTATTAATTTTGTGGTGTATACTAATATTATATGAAAATAAAAAAAACACCACATAGAATACTATTAAATGATAGGATGTTAGAAATTAAGTGAATTTTCAAGCATTATCTATACTTATTTCACATCATATTTCATTTCATACATCTTGAAATCTAAAAGTAGATCATAATTAGTCACAAAAATGAAAATAAATCCATTATTAACTATTAATACTTGAATACAAGATCATATAAACCAGCTAAATCTTGGACAAAATTTAGATAGATTTTTAAGGGCTTTTATTC
>JAISZW010000153.1 GCA_031284445.1 Candidatus Methanovirga basalitermitum
TTTAAGTGGTATTGCAATTATTCCTCATCCATATTCAATTTATAGGAATGGTCTGCTAACTAAAATTGATCATGAACATATTAAATTTGATGCAATTGAGGTTTTAAATGCAAGATTTATTTTAGGCTTTTCTAATATGAAATCAAAAAAGTTAGCATCTGAAAATGATATTCCTGAAATTGGTTCAAGTGATTCTCATTTTCTTGGATCAATTGGTGATTGTTATACTAAATTAGATGTTGATTGTGTTGATGATGTTTTTAGTGCTATTAAAAAAAATAGGACTAAAGCTTTTGGAGGAAAAACATCAAATTATTTAATTGCTAAAGAAGTTTTTAATAAGAAAATTAGAAGAAAATATTAGTTGGGTCATACAATTATAGTTTATTAGTTAATCATGAACATTTTAAATTTACTTTAATCTAATTTTAAGTCATTTTCAATAGCTAAATTTCTTAACCAGCCAATATCACTTTTATACAACATACGAATGTCACTATTCATATCTAATCATAGCCAATCTCTCTATTCCAAGACCAAAAACCATAACTGGATAGGGTGTTAGAAATTAAGTGAATTTCCAAGCATTATCCATGCTCATTTCATATCATATCTCATTTTAGATATCTTTAAATCTAAAAGTACATCATAATTAGTCACAAAAATAAAAATAAATTGGTATTAGCCATTAATACTTGAATACAAGACCATATAAATCAGCTGAATCTTGGGCAAAATATAGATAGATTTTTAAGGGCTTTATTCTGATAATAGTAGTTGAAATCTTATAAATATCAATGAAGAGAATTATTAAAGCTTTAAAAATGTTAAAAATACTTATTAAACATTTGGATTTTGTTTTAAAGTATTTTTACTATAAGTTATTTTTTGCATATCCAACAGAGCTTAACTATTTAGGGTCCTATTTTTTTGAACAAAATCAAAGACCTTAAACACCTTATTTCATTTATTATAAGTATTGTCCATTCTTCCATCATAAAAATACATTTTCATACTGGGATTTAAATTAAAATAATTGATTTTGTTCAAAAAAATAGAACCATATATTGTTATAAGACTTATTTCTTTTAAATAAATATAATATTATAATCAAAAAATATAAAAGTATTGATTTCAAAGATACCATCAGTAAAGATTTAGACAATCCCATGGGGGGGTGATTAATATGAATAAAAGAATATTATCTTTAATACTACCAGTAATTATCATTGTTTTTTGGTATATATTTACTGTTCCAATAAAGTTATTTCCAGATTATGTTATGCCAACTCCAATAGTGGTTATGATCTCAGCTTATCAACTGATAATGTCAGGAAAACTACTTATTCATGTTGTTAATACACTAATTAAAGTTTTACTTGGTTTAATTTTAGCATCAATAATAGCTATTCCATTTGGAACTTTACTCGGATGGTCAAAAAACTTAGAAGAAATGAGTAAATTTGTTATTGGAGTTTTAAGACCTATACCTCCTGTTGCTTGGATTCCATTTTCTATTTTATGGTTTGGTATTGGTTTGATTCCAGGAACATTTATTATTTTCATGGGATGTTTCTTCCCAATTCTTATTTACACAGTTGATGGTGTTAAAAGGACGGATGATGTATTAATAGAAGCTGGTAGGACTTTAGGTGCTTCTAAATTCCAAACGATAACTAAAATAATCTTTCCGTCATCACTACCAACGATAATATCTGGTTTAAAGGTAGGTGTTGGAATAGCATTGATGTGTACAGTTACAGCTGAAATGGTTGCATCTAATAGTGGATTAGGGTATTTAATCATGAATTCATCCCAGCTATTTGATACTGGAGCAGTAGTTGTTGGTATGTTATCCATAGGGATTATTGGTCTGATTTTTGATATAATGTTTAAAAAGATTCAAAGTAAGATATTTTGGTAAATATTATATTTGTTTAAGAAAGGGATTGAATTGGTAATTGAAATTAAGAATTTAAATAAAACATTTAAAAATCATGGAAAAGAAGTGTTCGCACTTAAAGATCTTAATCTAAAGATTGAATCTAAAGATTTCGTTTGTTTACTTGGTCCTTCTGGTTGTGGAAAAACTACTTTACTACGACTAATCGGTGGACTTGAAAAAGGAGATAATGGAGAGATATTAGAGGATGGAAAATTAGTTACAGAACCATCTAACGAAAGAGGTTTCGTTTTCCAACAGTACTCCTTGTTTCCATGGCTAACCGTTCTTGATAATGTGATTTTTGGTTTAAGTTTAGGAAAGAGTTCTAAGGAAGAAAATATTAGAAGAGCTAAAACATATTTAAAATCCGTTGGTTTGAAAAATACTGAAAATCTTTATCCCCATGAGCTTTCTGGTGGAATGAAACAAAGAGTAGCTATTGTGAGATCTCTTGTAAACAAACCTAAAACATTATTAATGGATGAACCTTTTTCAGCTTTAGATATACAGAACAGACATAACTTACAGGATGAACTGGTTAGAATTTGGCAGAAAACAGAGAGGACGATAATATTTGTTACTCATGATGTTGATGAGGCAGTCTTCTTATCAGATCATATAGTTCTAATGGGGAAAAATCATGGTCATATCAAAGAAATTTATAATAATAAATTACCAAGACCAAGAAATAAGAATAGTAAAGAATTTTTAGCTATTCAAAATCATATCACAGAATTATTAGAAGGATAAGGTACTATATTCATCATTTAGGATGATATTTATCCCAATATCCATTATTACACATTTGGATTTCACATTCATTAAACTCGTTTAATCGCAATAACACCACTTAACTCATCCTTATCATATTTTAAAACTTTTTTTAGTTTTTTGAGATTTGAGTCAGTTTTACTGTAAAAAATTTAAAATGGTTTGTCTTGATGGATTAACATCTTGTTTACTTTTTATTTGTTTTAATACCTTTTAAAAAGAGAATTATAATCA
>JAISZW010000253.1 GCA_031284445.1 Candidatus Methanovirga basalitermitum
TCTCCCCATATATTCTACATGTCCCGTCCATCAAGTTTTCCTTGATTTCGCTTCTCTGATAAGAACCTAAGTAGAATACAAATTATGACTTCCCTCAGTGAAGTACGCGATTTTCTTCATGTTCAAAATATTGTGATTTAAAGGAATATAAAGCATTTATAGGTTTCCGTGATAATGATTCATCCAGTTTTAATTTATCTGTTTTCAAAAAAGGATGATATAACTTAGGATATTAATTTAGATAAATTTTATGCAATTTGTCTGAAAAGAAGCTTTTAAGGAATAACTTACTATGATAATTATTGGGCTTTTTTATTTTAGAAAATACAAACAATTGATTTCCACCCATCATTTTAGCAGTGTTTTTTTAATGTTGTATGATAATAAAAATTTCTTTTATATCGTTCATTATGATTTCAGATTTTTGTCTATATCCATTTGTTATCAAAGAATGTAATTCATTTTCTTCAAATTCTTTCAAACTCATTTTAAATTCAATGATGGACAAGAGATTTCACAAATGAAAATTTGCAAACTCTTTAGATGGATAAAGAGAATTGGAATTTTTTACACTGAAATTGATTGGAAATAGTCAGCTTCAACATCCAAAGCAAAATAATTTAATTTTCAACTCACTTTGGTGCTATGGATGTTATTTAAATAGTTTCACAATTTGAGCATCTTCAGAAAAATTAATTTTCCTTTTTTCATCCAAGTCAAGCTAACATTTGTTGAATGAGGATAATTTTAGTGTAGGTTCATTTCTAATTTTATTTTGACAGCAAATTGTTTGAATCTTTTTACCTAATTAGGAAATCAAACACGAGATTAGGAAATCTAAGGAAGTTTACCCTATTTTAAATAGATCAGATGGCAACATTATTTGTCGATACTTAATAGAAATCATATTCTTTGGAATATATGTCATTACATCTCAGGTGTAAGTTTTATGTCCATAAAAATGTAAGAGACCGTCCCATCTGTTTCTTCATTCATTTCAACAGGCAGCTCTAAAAGGCGAAAATACAATAAAAACATAAACTTAAATTGTTTCTTGCCCTGCAGGAACTTTAAAAATTAATAAAATTGGCTATATGACATAACATGTTTTGAGAAGTCCTTATATACAACCAATTCATCCATTTCATTTTGAATAAACCATTCCTTTATTACATAATCCTCATCAAGGTATTATATGGTTTGAAAAGTTAATGGAAGATTGCAACTACATCATAATTATATATTCAATGTCATTAAATTCTTTCAATCTGTGAATTATTCTTGAGATATTGGAAATTTTTATCCAATGTCTACTTATATGAAATATACTGGACAAAATGTAGGATATACAGAGGCAAAAACTTTGTAATTGAGATTTGCTTCATTAATGATAGCTTTTACAGCAATCCTATCTTTTTCAGTAAAACTATCTCCTAAGATGAGTTTACTTTGCTTACTTTCTATAGGAATTATATTATAAATTACTAAAATTTCAGGTTGTAATGTTTGATTTATAGTTTTCCTTCTCATAATACAAAGAGAAATTAGTTCCACTGATTAAAATTTTTATGTCTATAAGACATTGTGATCACTAGGATTTTCCATGGGCAAATACAACATCCCATTATAATTCCATTCCAACTGGTAGCACAATAGCTTACAAGTGGTTCGAGCTTTTGTCTGTATCTTTTAGTAATGAGAAATTTTCAAGCAAAACTATACCTATAAGATAGTGATTAACGATCAAACCTTTCCTAAATTATTTTATTAAAAATCATTTTTGAAGACCATTTGTCACTTTCTCCGGAAGTTGAGTTATATTTTTAGAATGTTGGCATTTTATTTAGTGATTTATAGGGCTTTCTTTTCTGGATGGCATAATTTGAATATTATTTTAATAATAATGTGAACTTCATGTAACTAATTTTTGTTGTAATTCATATGATATTTCGGTTTCATGTCGATTGTATTACTTTTAGAATTCATTCTCAAACGAATTGCAGAAATGGAAAAGAAACCGTTTGATTTGGGTGAGTATTCATATTGATTATTTCCCTATTAATAGTATCATTTATCACTGATTCTGCTAAAATGACAATAGGAGGAATGTTGGATGAAAACTAATTTTACCATTTTCATCTTCCAATAAAAGTGAGATATGCAAAATTGTGATTGTTATTTATAAATGTTTCTTTAAGAAGTATAAAGATTCATTTTAAAGCACCACACATATTGATAGTTGTTCACAACTGGCATTTAAGAATGAGTTGAGTATTTATGATAGTTGGGAAACATGTCTTTGTGAGGTTAGTGTCTATATTCTGCTATATTATTTAATTTTCAAGAAAAAGTTTTTTAATTTGAAAAGAAAAGCCATAATGATTAATAAAACATGATGATTCAAGGATATTAAAACAGTAATTACCATTATTCATTGCTTATTCTAATCATGTCCTGGCTTGAGCTTGCATACTCTATGATTGATGACTTTTTATTTTTCATAGCATTTGTTAAAGCGACAAAGGTATATCAGGATATAATTAACCTAAAGTCTATTAATTTTGTTGGATTTTTTCCTGGCTAATTTGGCCACTTTTGAAAGGTCCGAAGAGTGAATGATATCACCTTTACTAAAAAGTTTAAATGAACTTCATTTATTTATTGGATCAAAAATTTAAAAGGTATTTATTGATAATTTTAAAATATATTTATCATCTCTGGCTTCTAAATCAATTCAAATTCTTTCAGAAAAAAAGCATTATTACCTGGTATTGTTCAAAAGATGGATTAATGGTATTTGTCAATGCACCAAGTTTACAGGAAAAAATATTTTATTAAAATATTTCTCAGATGGCATTTCTTCAGGGTATTTATTTTTGGAAGCTTTAATTCTGCTAATCTAGTATCATATATTTTAATTCATGTAAAAAATTTTAATCTCCAAAAATATTATAAATCATTATGATTTTAACTTGATATATAGGTCTAGATTTTTCAAGGGTAAAATTTTTTTATAACTGGAGTATGAAATGTGGAAAAACAATTGTCGAAAAATTGCATCAAATGGTTTTTGATGGGTATCCTGTATGGAACAAAAAATGAGGGATCAGATAAATTTAGAATTTAAACATATGAATGCTTTTTATATAGAAGAAAAGACCCAATTTGAATGGAAAGATATAGTAAAAAATGGCTATGAATGTATTTGCGAATATTATAATATTCATGAAATTACAGATAAGAGTGGAGAAAGAATTGGTTATATCTCTTTAATTAATGGGTAATCAGATTTTATGGGTCATATAAACAAACAATTAGTCAACTCATTGACAAAACAAGTTTTCTGTTATATCAATCTGCAAGAACCGTTCTCACTAAGTCAAGATTGTGTGAATGATATTATCGAGGAAGTTTTGGTGTCAAATAAGAGACGATAAATGCTCATGTGTTAGTTTATAAGTGGTAGATTTGAAAATGAATATTACAGAAGAGACAAAAAAAATCATAAATTGAGTCTAATCAAATGATATGGTAGCATATTCCCTAACAATATTGAAAAGGTAAAGCATATAGTAGAATTGACATTCATCACAAACATTAAAATAATGAAAGAGCTGATAAAATCTCACTATAATAAGGAAAAATATAGTGGATTAAGGATTATCATTTATTCATAATGAAAATATTTAAGATTGCAAACAGGACTAATTAATGGGACAGGAAGAATATAAAATTATCCAAGCATATATTTTATATATAGTCGAAAAAGCAAAATTAAATGAAATGTCAGACTTTGAAAATGAATATCCAATGATAGTGGCCCATGAGAAAATTATTGTGGTCAAAGATTCGGATAATGGGAGTTTTTTTGTAACTGGTCTGAGTATTCCAAAAGTATAGCATTTGCAAATGCAAGGTTTAATTCTAATTAACAATGGATGAAGTATTTTCTAATCTAAAGGAAGGAATTGCATTAGAAATTAGTGTTTTAGAATTATAAAATTATATCATCAAAAACGAATAACAATTAATAGAACAAGATCTCATCTTGACAATGTTTCCATCTAGAATACATATTTTTTGTTTATATGAAGATATATTGGATTGAAATTGAACCACAGATTAAATTGAAACCCTGAATCAAAGGCAAGAAAATGTTATTGTAAAATATATTAGAATGTTTGTTGATGATAATTTAATTCACAAGAATATGCTCAAATAATCTTGAACAGTTTTCATGGGTGTTGGATATTTCTTATAATCATGAATTTGAAGTCATAGTTTAAAAAGTTTGAAAGGCATTATCTTATACTAAATTTTAACAATCGAATTTTATATACCAATAGATGCTTTTGATGAGAGTTGCACAGGAGTATTTCTGGTAAGAGATCAAATAGAAAATGATGTGATTAAATGGTATAAATTGGTGCTGGATAGGAAGTTTTGTTTGGCAAATTTGAATTGTATTATGTATGAACACCCAATGCACAGATGATGTGGATATTATGTCTTACATATCAAAGATGATCTGCAAAGCAAAATGATGATAAAAATTTGTGATAATTCTTTCATTGACAAACGAGGAGGAGGCATCCCAGGTTCTTAAATTAAGTATTCATGAAATGAGGAAGAATTTCGAATATTCGATGAAGGATTCTATGAGTAATTCTATCCTTAAAAATTCATCAACATAAATAAGTCATTCAAAAATAAGAATTAAATATCTTAGAGATAGTTCTCAGAATAACATATTTAGAAATATAGCACATATACTTAATGAAATTTATAGAAGATTTAAAAAGATATCTAAAAGGAAGAATAAAAAATTATATACATGGAAAAGTATTATTTGTTCCAGATATTTTATGAATCTGTTACAGAGAAGTTCTAATTCGACATTGTTAAAATCAAGATGTGTTTAGGATTTACGTGAATTATATGACATTGAATTTAGTGAAAAATATGAGGCATTATAACAAAATGTTAGAGAATGTAGGATTTAAGTTAAAAAGTAACATGAAGAGAGAGTTGGCAAAAGATCATGCAATTAGTTTTTGAGGTAGAATAGTCAAAAATTGCTTTTAAGGATATATGTAATAGTGCAAATATGTTCAAAATGGACTAATCAATTGGACAGGATTATTTTTGGAAATTGTCATGAACATAAATTAACAAGAAGCTGATGTATGCCATATGGAAGCGTTGAACATTAACAAACATTTTGCCTAGATGACTCATTTGATAAAACTAATTTATGTCATATGGTTGAAATTGAAATATGTATGCTAAATGAATTGAGAGATCTCAATTCCTTTCCTTCTTAGGCTGCTGAATGTTCGAATAAAAATATAGGTTAATTGGATTGGGTAACTTGGGATTATAAAATTGATTTTATAATAAAAATCTTTCTTTTAATTATGATGAAGCCATTAATTTCTGAGAAGAATGAGCAAGAGTTATTTTTTAAGAAATAATTGA
>JAISZW010000119.1 GCA_031284445.1 Candidatus Methanovirga basalitermitum
GAGTGTTACGATTTAGCACCACTCTCGAACTTACTAATCGAAAGTCCGGCCAGAGATGGTACCTTGTTGTACTAACACTACAATACAACATATATATTATATATTTTGTTGATTTTGAAAGCCTATTTAAAAGAGCGCAGTTTTTGTGAAAATATAATTGTGTTATGGCGTGAAGGACAATCGTGATACGTAATAATGCTAAACTATCGTATAAAATGGGTTATTTGTTAGTGCGTAACGAGACTGAAACTTTTGTATTTGCAGATGAAGTTTTAAATCTAATAATTGAATCAAATCAAACAATTGTTAGTACTGAATTATTAAACCAAATGGTCAAAAGGAATGTCAATATTATTTTTTGCGACGAAAAGCATCTGCCAACATCGCAACTAGTAGGATTAAATAATAATTTCAGTACATCAAAAAATATTTTAATACAAATAAATTGAGAAGTGGAAATAAAAGGTAAATTATGAAAGGAAATTATTGTACAAAAAATAACTAACCAACGCAATATTCTTACAAAATACGGATTATATGGAGAAAAAATTCTTAGTAAGTATATAGAAGAAGTAGAAGAAAACGACTGTACCAATCGGGAAGGATTAGCGGCTGGTGCATATTTTACTAGCATGTTTGGGAAAGGTTTTAACCGAAGAGATGAAGAAAATGAGATTAATAAGGTGCTTAATTATCTTTATAGCATTTTGCTGAGCATTTTTTCTAGGTGCATTGTGGAATATGGCTACATCACGCATCTTGGGATTTGACACCATGGCGATACTAATTGTTTTAATTTATCCTCAGATTTTATGGAGCCATTCCGACCGATTGTTGATGATTATATATTAACTAAGAAAATTGATAAAATCGAGAACAAACAAGAACTACAAAAAATTTTAAATACAAAATTAAAAATTAATAACCGACACGAATATTTTGAAAATGCCATTAAAGTTTATGTTAAGCAATGTTTGAATTTTCTTGATAAAAATGTTACATATATTTATCAAATTGAAGGTTATGAATTTTAGATTTATGAGGGTGATGCTTTTTTTTGATTTACCAACAACTAGCAATAAGGATGTGAAAGCATATCAAGTATTTTCAAGAGAAATAAAAAAGAATGGGTATATTATGATACAATATTCATGTTATGTGAAATTAGTTATTACACCGAAAATGGCTGCATTAGAAGAAAATTTTATTCGCAAAATTATACCGCATAATGGTGGCAATGTACAAATGTTGACAATAACTGAGATGCAATACGCATCTATTGTCTATGTAATGGGAGAAAATAAGAGTAATATAATTAATACAATGGAAAAAATTATCTGGTTATAATGAAATTGCAATATAAAAAATGAGATACGCCATTACATTTAGAATTAAATAAACAAAATGTTGTGAAATTCAACAATAAACAAAGTTTTTATCAATTTATTTCAGATGCGTTAAATGACGAAGAAAGTGATTCATTATTTTACATTTCTGAAGATATAACTAATTTAAAATTTACCACTACTTTGCTGCCTTTAATTAACTTATTTGAATTAAATCCTAATGAAAAGAAAAATCTTAATCTACTATATAAAAAAATTCAAGTTCAACAAAATATTGATGAAAATAGCGAATTGATAAGTAAAATCAACGAGTTGATTAGCATAATGATTAATAAAAATGTTGAAAATTTAAATTTACCAATTTCATTCAGTGAAAATTTGAGTTTAGTAGAATTTTTAAAATTATATGAAGTTAAGTTTAATTTTAAAAATAATAATTTTTTTATAAAATTAACAAATTATATTGAGATTATTTGCGAATTTACCCCATATAAAATTTTATTAATACCATATCTAGAGTCGGTACTTTCAGAAGCAGAAATTGAAAATCTTATAACATTTGCCAGTCAGAAAAACATATACATCATTGTGTGTGAAACAAAGGATGAAAATATGGAACCAAAAAAAATAATTGACGAAAATAATGATGAAGTAGATTTAATTATTTAGTTTCCGTATATAAATTTACCTCTTTACATTTCAAACCGGTATAAGAATAGTTACATAAAGTAAAATCAGATTTAATTAATAAAGAAGAAGTAAAAGCTATTTCAGTGGGTATTTTAACACGATCATATTTTATCCCAAAAAACTTCCAAATTTCGGTGATAAAATCTCTTTTATTTTTTATAGAGTCATTTTTGCTGTTATAGAATTTATAAATTCTCTCATAGTATTTACTGTTAATGCATTCGTCTAATAGACGTTTACAAATATCATCAATGCTTTTTTCGGAAACTCATTGCCCACACAACACTTTATTAATGTTACTTTTTATCTCTTCATCATTTGATTCAAAATTAAATGATATTTTTGTTTTCGTTTTGCGAAAACCATTAGATGCTTTACCATTAAGAAAATATTCGATACCATCTTTTTCCTTAAATATTGAACCTTGAGGTATAAACGGAAATATAATTTCATCATATTTATCTAAATATTTTTCTGGTATTTTTTTAAGATATTCTTGTGGTTCTCTTAAATAATCACTAATTTTAATGTTGGCCAGATAAATATATGGCACACTTAGTAATTTTATACTCTTTATTTTTTTTCCTTGTGAAACACATACATAAAAATAACTTATATATGATTCATAGCCGCCATATTTTTTGCAAACCAATTCTTTTTTCTTCATTATAGAACTATCACTATCGCTCTTTTCAAGTAAATTTTGCTTAAAAAAACTTCCATCTTTTGCTTTTGTTTTGGTCATGTAAGTGGTATATATTTTGGCACTTTTAATATTTTTTTTTACATTATATTCAACGTCTTTATAACGACTCCTTAATGCTTTAAAATCATTGGTAGCGATTTTTTCACGTATACTTCTTTTTACAATATTGTCCCCGTTCTCTAATTCTTTCTCCTTCTTTTTGTATCAAAATTCTTTTAAAAATGGAAAATTTTTATTAATCACATCGGCTGTAACAATATTTAAATAGGCATCGATTGCGTGATGAGTATTATCAATGCCCCTAAGTTTCGGAATTTTAAATTCATGCCGTATGTATGAAACATTATGCGGCTTATTAAGAATTATCTCAATACCATGATATTTTTGGTTGCGATCAAAATATTTTCTTAATAATTCAACTTCTCACCCTGTTTGTACTAAATCTCTTTTAAGGAATTTTTCTTTTTCCTCAGTAGTTATATCTTTGACACGAGCTAGGTTATTATATTTTTTTGAGTTTAAAAATCCCAAGCTCTTTAATTTTTTTCAAAATTCTTTTACCTCGTCTTTGATTAGGTGAGAAAATGGATAAATATCAGTTTTATTTTCAGAATGATTAAAGGGATGCGTTGTCAAAACTTTATTATCCAAACTATTATCGAGAGTTAAGGACTGTGGAATTATATGGTCAACTTCATATAGTCTAAGTTTGTTGATGCTTAGCGGCTCCATAGTGTATAAATCTTTGCCCTGTTGAAGAAAATATAAATAAAATTTTTCCTCAGTCAAATGTAATTGATAATTATTTAATTCTTCCTTTAATTCCTGGTTATCATTTAAAAGTTTTTCCAAGTTTTCAAACCTAGACTTATTAACTTTTTTATTAATTTTATCCCTCTCTGCTTTAGAATTATCTTCTCTAGTTGTTTCGATGAAAATTTTTTTAGGGAGCGTGCCTCCGCCAACCAATTGAATGTATTCATCAATACAATGACAGCATTGTCTAACAGAACGTTGCAAAAAAGCTGGGATAGGAATCTTTAAACTGTTGAAGAAATCAGATGGAGTAGTATAATTCTGCAGTGCATAATAATGCTCAGAGTGTTCATTAATTTTCTGTTTTAAATCAAATTCACTAGACATTAATTTCATAAAGTTTTCTGTGGTGTCTTCCATTCATTTTAAAACACTTTTTATTTCCCCAGACTTGTTTTTAGTTACTAGGGTATTAGTTAATAATTCATCACTTAGCCTTCCCCATCCAGAAAAATTTAAAACGTTTATCAATTTTTCCATTCCTTTTAATTGCAAATATTTTTGAGTAATTTTTTCATATTTCATTTTTGAAGTTGGCAAAATGGTAGAAATTTTTATGATATCCTCACACATTTTCTCATTTTTTCATATTTCATCAATGTTATTATTGAATAAAGGTTTTAATTTATTAATCGAAGAAAGATATGCGACTGATTCTTTTTTGTCGCTATCCTTTTTATTTCGTAAGCAAAAATTAATATCATCCTCTTCGTAATGAATGGTATCATCTGCAGAATTTAATGTTTCGATGATTTTTTCTGGTGTAATCTTCGTGCCTTTTAAGTATAAATTTTTTCATAAATACTCTTTTTGATCTTGTGAAATTGACGTATTTTTCAACCTAAATTTATTTAATTGTGATAAACATAAATACTTTTGATAAATAAGTGATTCTTTTGGCAATACTGGTTTGTCGACAAGGTATGTGCAATAATTTAACATTCGATGAATAAAATTTTCAGCAGTTTGTTCACTATTTATAACTTTTTCTCAATTCCAAGGTAAAATTTTACAATTATTTTCGCTTTTTTCCATTCACATTTTTCGTCTGTCTTTTTCAGACGAATTTAAAGATGGTGCGCCTGAATTATTTGTGATACCTGCTCAATATGGCATACGAAATTTTAGAATTTCTTTCACTTTTTCAATATTGGCATATCCGTCATCATTTTGGTTCAAAAAACTAAACTTAGCTTTTACATTATCGAGAATTTTTACTAGTTCGTTAAAATGAAATTGATGGGGCAATGCAAGAACTGCATTGATATAACTCAATGGTGCAAGGAAAAAGCGGTTTTTATCGTCTTGCTTAAAAATATCGAGTGGTTTGTTTTTTTCTAAAAGTTCAATGTTTTTCATCTTCAATCTATACTCTATATACCCAATTTCATCCAATTTTTTCATTAAATTTTCATATGGTGGAATTTCCTTTCCCTTTTTATCTTTTACAATTTTTTTAACTTTTTCACATTTTTCATTCCTCCCAACAAATTTACAATAGGCACCTGCATCACCTATAAAGATTTCATTATATTCATTATTTGTTTTGTTTGTTTTGATCCATTCTTTCAAATCTTTTTTGTCCGTATTATGTTTATCAAATTGTTCGATAAAAAATTTGGAAACGTTTACATTTTTTAGATAATGGTATCATTGCCAAAAATCACTTAATTCAGCAATTTTTTCGAAATAATACTTTACATTTTGATTTTCAATTTCATTTTGTCAGCCTTCTTCTAAAAAATTAATTGGGTCGTCTAAAACCAATCCAAATTGCTTTAAAATAGTTATACCTATTCTTTTATTTTTAATTATATTAATAAGCCAATACTTAGGATCTTTTTTTTCAATCTCTCTATTTTCTAAATCCCTAAGCTCCAGACTTACAGACAATTTTTCAGAAAGATCTCCCAATTCTGTCATTTGTTCAGTCACTCCATTCAATTCTTTTATTTTCATGCTAATATCAATGCTATGTTGATTAATATCCATTTCGTCATCAATAAGAAAGTTGCCTCTCTTTTTGATGATGTGTTCGCATGCCAAATACACCAACCGGATATCTCCAGTAGCCTTCGCATGTTTTAAATTATTTTTATCATATAAAGCTTGCCGTAAATGATAAATTGTTGGGAAATCTTTATGGTAATCTAAGTCAGTATAGTCTTCATCATTAAATAGCGTATATTTTCCCAAACGTTCTATTTTATCTTTTTCATTTTGATTATCATTTGCACTATGATCACAATAAAGTTGAGATTTTTCTAATCGCTCATAAAAATTAGGATCTTTCCGATAAATTTCACTACGAAAAATCTCTTGAAGTAGAAAAATCCGTTTTTTTCTACGTTCAACTAAACGTCTAGCCCCACGAAGTGCCCTTCTGTGTTTGCAATCATCTGCTCTGTCAAATATTCGCGATACCAAACAATCTTTGCCGTTATACTTTAAGATGTTGTAATTTTCATCGCAACAAGCAACACCACATGATGCTACCCCAATATCGACCCCAATGTAGTATGGTTTTTTTCTTTCACTCATACTATAAGTATATATATATATATATATTGTTGTGGTTTTTTACAGCATTAACCAATATCTCGAGTACCGGCGCAGTATGATAAAAAAAGAAGAATATCACATTTGAAAGAGTGGATTGCAATAAGTAAATAAATGCCACTTTATGGCATTATGGATTCCGCCAATGAAAATTTATTATTTCAAATTGTTTCTTTCAAATATCAATTCATGTCTTTCTAAAATTTCTGTGTGTTTATTTAATATATCTTCATGTCTTTGCAATGTCACTTTGATATCTGCAATTTCTTTATTGATGGCTACAAACCCAGCACGCATTTCTATGGCTAGTTGCATAATAGTCATCCTTGGTTGTTTGGGTTTTCTAGGTCCTTTTGCAGTTCTCATTCGTGGTTTTCTCTTTTCATTACCAATTATAACAACCTTCAACTCATCACCTTCCATTTCGGGGTGATTACTATATTCAACAACCTTAACTTTCTTTTTGTCCATACATTAATAAGTCACCGCAAAACCATCAAAAATGTTCAAAAACTTTTTTATTGTTATATTACATATAACAAAAAAATTTTATTTGATATGGTGAAAATGGGCATTTTAGAACAAGATGTGAATGTGTTTTTTGATAAGTTTTGTTATTTTAATGTTTAAAAATGAATAGTCTTACTCGTACAGCTAGTATTTTGTTGGGTATGCATAATCTTCCCTACTAAAAGTAAAAAGATAGCTAAAAACAGCCTTAAAATACTTTTTAGAAGCATTGTAGAAAACTAGCAACGGCTGTAGTTCCATTATTTTAGATTGTTTCTTGCAAATATCTCTTCATGTCTTTTCAATGTTTCTTTGATATCCACAATTTCTTTATTGATGGCCGCAAATCCAGCCCGCATTTCTATAGCTAAGTTGTTAACAATTACTGCCAATTGATTAATTGTCATCCTTGGCTGTTTGGGTTTTCTGGGTCCTTTTGTAGTTCTCATTCGTGTTTTTTTGTTTTCATTATTCATTATAACAACTTTCAACTCATCACCTTCTATTTCTGGGTGATTGTTATATTCAACAACCTTAACTTTCTTTTTCTCCATACATTAATAAGTCACCGTAAAAGTGCTAAAAATGTTCAAAAACTTTTTTGTTGTTATATTACATATAACAAAAAATTTTTATTTGATGCTGCCAAAATGAGTGGTTTTGGCCATTTAACTACTGAATATATTCTGCTTTCTTACAAATGCCAGCCGCCGTTATATAATATACGTATGTTATTAGACACACGTAAAAAAACTGCCGAAACAAAAGAAGGGTTTAATCCTAATGTACAAAATGATATTGTGGAAGCTGGCGCACCCACAGGTGGTTTAGTTTTATTCATCATTCTTTCCGTTATTACTCTTTGCATTTTTACTGCTTGTGCTTGATTTGGAAAACGTAACCGATTAAACAAGATGCAAATCAATATTAACCAAGCCGCTTCAAACATTGATGTGCAATTGAAACAACGTGCTGATACATTAAATAAATTGGTGGCAGCTACTAAATCATCAGTTAAATTTGAGAAAAACTTAGTAACTGATGTTACTGCTTTAAGAAGCGTTAAAGGATATAAACCTGGTGATGAT
>JAISZW010000138.1 GCA_031284445.1 Candidatus Methanovirga basalitermitum
ATTACACATTAGCTGAAATTATATTCAAAGGAGAAACTTTAAAATATACAGTATGATCTCCTAATAAAAGAAATCGAAGCCATTGGGTTTAAAATTAAAATACTTTTCCTTGATAGAGAATTTTACACTATAGATGTAATAAATTATCTTCAAAATAGAGGAACATCTTATCATTCCTTGTGTGAAAGGAAGACCCCATGAGATGAATAAGAAACCTATTAACTGGAAAAAAGTTATTCTACAGAGTATACTATGCGCTCAAAGGATAGCGAAGCTACATTTCATAATGTGCTGGTTAAATACTCTAAAGGAAAATATAATCAGGATGGAATAAAACACTTTGCATATGCAGTATATGATATGGATATACCTTTAAAAAACACATTTTAAAGAGTATAGAAAACGTCTGCAATAAAATCAAGCTACAAACTAATGAACCAAAGGTACGAACATATACCAGCACAAAAAAACCAGAACTAAGACTTTTATACATATGATTAGGTCTTCTACTAGTCAATATTTGGATTTACATCCAGCAGACCAGCATACCACGACAAGGCGGCCGACGAAAAATAACTTGAACACTCAAAACCATGCTAAAGCAAATCAATCGATCAACCGAAGAAAAGTTAGGATTTAATGACAGGATAATAGTCTAAGAAAGCCCAAGATCCATTGAAAAATTCATGAAAATCAGTAAAAACAAGTAAAAGTGAATATATAATTTGGAATAAATCCTATGATATGAAAAATTAATTTGATAAAAAAAAGAAAAACCCAAAAATATAAGATCAAAAACTACTAAAATAACAAAAATATAAAAAAACTTCACGAACTACTGATTATTTATAAAAAAGTGTTTTTAATATAAATATTATAAGTATATTAAAGTAATATAAATTATAATCACAAATATAAAATATTTAAAAAAAATAGAATTAATTAAAGCAATTTAGAAAATAAGCTATTATAAGGGGGTCTACTTATGGGTGGTCTTAATAAAATGTTTAATCCAGAATCTGTAGCTGTTATAGGTGCATCAAATTCTAAAGGAAAGGTAGGTTATATAGTTATAAATAACACCGTGAAAGAAGGTTATAAAGGGAAAATATACCCTGTAAATCCGAAATCTGCTGAAATTCAAGGCATTAAATCTTATGGAAATATTGCAGATCTACCAGAGTTACCTGACCTTGTGGTTATTTGTATACCCTCACCTTATGTAAACCAAGTTATTAAAGAATGTGGAGAGATTGGTGTTAAAAATGTTGTAGTAATTACTGCAGGATTTAAAGAAGTTGGAGGAGAAGGTGCAAAACTTGAAGAAAAAATGGTAAGCCTTTTAAAAGAATACAATATCAACTTAATAGGACCTAACAGTTTAGGAACCCTTGATACCCACACTCCTTTAAATTCATCATTTTCACAGATGATGCCATCAAAAGGAAATATTGCATTTATCTCTCAAAGTGGTGCGATGATGGTAGCTATTATAGATTGGAGTGTAACTGCAGGAATAGGATTTTCTAAAGTAATAAGTCTTGGAAATAAGGCTGGAGTTAACGAAATTGAACTTTTAAAGTTTTTAGCTGATGATAATGAAACTGCAGTTGTAATAGCTTATCTTGAGTCTATATCTGAGGATGAAGATTTTATAAGAACTCTTAGAAGGGTTTCAAGTAAGAAACCTGTAGTTGTCTTAAAATCTGGTTCAAGTGTGGCTGGAGCAGTAGCAGCATCTTCACATACAGGAGCCTTAGCAGGAAGTGATGTTGCATTTGATACTGCATTTAAACAATCAGGAATTTTCAGAGTAAAAACTATGGATGAATTATTTGATGTTGCTTTGGCATTTTCAATGTGTCCAATTCCAACAGGACGTAATCTTGCAATTATTACTAATGCAGGTGGTGGAGGAGTCGTGTCAGTTGATGCAATGGAGAGATATGACTTAAATCTTGTTAATTTCGATGATGAAACAACAGCTAAACTTGAAGATGTTGTTCCAGATGAAGGTAGTGTGAAAAATCCAATAGATGTTTTAGGAGATGCACCTGTAAGTAGGTATCAAAAAACATTAAGTATAGTTTTAAACAATACTGATGTAGATGGTCTTGTTGTAATGGTTTGTCCAACCGCAACTGCTGATCCCGATGGAATAGCTAATGCATTGATAGAGGGAGCAAAAAGTTTTGATAAACCAGTTATTGTTGTTAATATGGGAGGACCATCATTTATAAATGCTGACAAACTTTTAAGAGAAAATAATATTCCAACTTATGTTTTCCCAGAAACGGCTATTAAAGTAGTTGATTACTTAGAAAGATTTAATATTGTGCAAAATAGAGTTTATGATGATCCAATAGCTAAAATTACTGATGTGGATAAAAAAGCTGTAGAAGATATTTTCAAGAAAGTTAAATCAGATAAAAGAGACACGTTACTTGGTAGTGAAGCTTATGCTGTGGCTAAAGCATATAATATTTCTGCAGCACCTATAATACTTTCAACTACTCCAAAGGAAGCAGGAGAAATAAGTGAAGAAATGGGGTTTCCTGTTGTTTTAAAAATTGCATCAGATAAAATACTTCATAAATCCGATATTGGTGGAGTAAAAGTAGGTATTGAAAGTAGACAAGAAGCTGAAAAAGTTTTTGAAGAGATCATAGAAAATACGAAGAAAATACATCCTGATATTATCCTTGATGGTGTTGAAGTACAGAAAATGATGCCAAATGGACAGGAAGTACTTGTAGGCATGATTAGAGATAAACAGTTTGGTCCTATGATTGCATTTGGTATGGGTGGGATCTATGTGAATCTTATTGAAGATGTTGCATTTAATTTAGCAAAAGGGATAAGTTCTGATGAGATAGATGCTCAATTTGAGAACACTAAAGCTGCAAAGCTACTTAAAGGGTTTAGAGGAGAAGTTCCAAGCGATATTAATGAAGTTAAAGAAGTTATTAAACGAGTAGCTAAATTAACTTTGGACTTCCCAGAAATATCTGAACTTGATATAAATCCTATTTTTGTATATGAGAAGGGTTCAAGTGCTTTAGATGTGAAAATTAAATTATAGTAGATGTTTAAGAATAGACTGTTCCTTTGGATTGATAAATTAATACTTTGTTATATGTGATGAAGCCTTTAGTTAATATTTCTTATTTAAGAATGGATACATCTATTTTACTCAAAATAGAGATATTTTAGCTTGAAACAATGGATGTTGGTTGAGAAAAACATCATAACAGATACATAGCAGATCGACAATTCTATGACTCCATTGGTTATCATACAGGTATAAATGGTGTCTTACCTTGTCATGTTGAAATCCTATTTTTTGATAAAGAGTATAATGTATCAAAAGATTATCCAAAGATTTATGGAATTTAAAAAATTGTATTACTAAAAAAAATTATTTCATTCATTATAATTATAGGAAATATATAAACTTTACTATAAATAGAGGATGTAAATTTTTGTGGAGTTTTTCTAAAATTTTCAAGTTTATTTATAAATAAAAGTCAATTTTTCCAAATAACTCCACACTTTTTTACACCCTCTTTTTACTTTTAAGTTTTTCAAGAAAATCAACAACATCACCATGAGCAGTAATCTCATAGTCCATTTTCTCTGAGGACTCCTTTGACATCTAAAACCAGTTTGTTTCCTTGATCCATTTCTTTTTCAATTTTATCTAATTTTTCAAAAAATGGTTCACGACTTTTTTTCTGAATTTGAGAATAGCTTCATTGTTACTATTAATATCTCATTCAATAATCATGTTGCCATCTAAACCTAATCTTTCTCTCACTTGTTTAGGTATTTTAGTTTGATTTTTACCAAAAATACTTGTAATCGCAACCATAAAATATCACCTATTAGTTTATAGTATTACTATAATTTATAATATTTATATATCATGGTGTCTCATTTTCATGGAAAATTCAAGACATAAAAAAATGTATTTAAGGAATCTGAAGATATACTATAGTAATTCTTAAAAGTAGAACTCAAAATTTATTTAAATTCAAAAATTAATCTTGAATCACTTTGAATTTTTAAACAAAGTTAAATTTATATAGATAAAAAGTCGATTTCTATTTAATTAAAAATAAAGAAAAATTCGTTTTCTAACTTAAACACTCTTAATCAACTTCTTAGTTTTTTATTAATAATAAAATCATTAATAAAACTATAAAAATCATATTATTTAAGTTTTACTCTTTTAAATTGGTTTATGATTGAAAGTATGATTATAAACAAATTATTTTGATATTTAAAGTAAAATTTCATTGATTAATGTTGGAATTAAGACCGTACAATAAAACAAAAAAAATCAAAAACCTTAAGCTGACAGCATTGCTCATTTTACCATTACATTTATATACTATGAAAAACTAAATTATCAATGTTGTATGCAGGGGTGCCCGAGAGGCCAAAGGGGGAGGACTTAAGATCCTCTGGTGTAGACCTTCGAGGGTTCAAATCCCTTCCCCTGCACTTTTAAATTATTAAACTAATTTTTTCCATTTAAAAAGTCGTAGAAAAAGTTTAGCAATAGTAAAGGCATATTAGATAATCAATCCAATATGAAGATTTGAGTTTGAATACTATGAGTTGTTAAATTCAAGTGACAAAAGTATTATAATAAGACATTATTAACTAATTTTTTTTATAATAAACAAAAAAAATACAACAGAATAAACTACTAAAAATAATAGTTAATTAGCTATTCTATGCCTCAGTGGCTCAGCTGGTAGAGCGATACCTTGGTAAGGTATAGGTCGGGGGTTCGAATCCCCCCTGAGGCTTATTTTTTTAATAAATTCTTTCTTTTTTAATTTACAAAGGATTCCCTGTCTTAGGATGGAAATATTGAAATAGTGGTCATTATGGGAAAAAAATTTGATGTTATAATGGCAGGAGTTATTTCAGGAATTGTAGCCATTACAACCACTTTTTTAGGATTAGCTGGGACTATTATAGGTACTGTTTTAGGTTCTATTATATACCAATCTTTATCAACATACATTAAAGAATCTTTCAGTCAAGTAAGTGATAGTAACAGACTAAAAATTAATAATCTACAACTATTCGAGAATAAAATAGTCTTCATCATACCAATAATTTTAATAATCATTATAGAAATAAGTTTTCTATCTTCAATTATTTACAATAGCTCTACTTTTAGTCATTTAGAAAATTTAACAAATAATAATTTATTTAGGGCTATTGGTATTGGATTATTTATCATAGGATTATACTCCATATTTCAGCCAAGAAAAATCAAACATAGCTATGGAATAACTTTATTCACTTTAAGTATTTTTTTCTTAATTAGAGGATCAATTGATGCAGAAATAGTCTATATTCCACAAATGATGTATGCTGTGTATTTTCTATTAGATAATGATCTAGAAATCGCTATTTTAATTATTTTTATCTTAGGATACATCACGATTAAGCTATTTTATGACTCATTAAAATTATATATTTACTACAATTCGAAAATTGATAATTTAGCTGATGAAAATAAGAAAGTTAATGAAAATAAGAATAGTGAGAATTGCCCTAAAATAATCAATAGCTACCATTCCAAAAAAGATAATAGTGTTAATGTCTCTAAAAATGAGAAAGATATGATTGAAGGCATATTGAAACGTTCTAAAAAGCTTAAATAATGTAATTAGATATATATAGTATGTCAATAAGATTTTAAAGCTTTTATTTGAAATGCAATTTTTCATCTGTCATGTTTTTTGAAGTATGTGATTTGTTTTCTATGAGAAAAAATTTTATATTCGATAAACCAGAAATTGCATTTGTTATTTTAGCATTAGTTTTTGGATTAATATTCGTATTTACTAATCTTCCTCTTAAAACTGTTGATGAATCTTCTCATTTTTATAAATCTTTTGATATAAGTCAAGGTCATTTAATTCCAAAAAGTCAATATACCCAAATACCAAAGAGTTTTTTTCATCTTCAAAATTTTTCACACAACGAAACAACAAACCTTAGTAAACTACAATATTACTTTTCTCAGCCATTGATCATTAATGATACTGTTGAGTGGAATATTTCGAATATTGCTATTTATCCGCCATTGCCATATTTAGCAAGTGGGTTTATAATTTTTTTAGGTAGTTTATTTAATTTTTCTCCTCTATTGTTAATGTATCTGGGTCGTTTGGTTAATTTATTAGTTTATATAACCATTGTATACTTTGCAATAAAGATTATTCCAGTCCACAAGTATGTCCTGTTATTAATTGCTTTAATGCCTATGACTCTTTATGAGGGTAGTTCGTTATCAGCAGATAGTTTAAACTTAGCACAATCATTCTTAACAATAAGTTTCTTCTTGCACTTAACTTTAGTTAAAGATAAAATTCATAGCAAGGATATACTAACATCATTAATTTTGGTTTTTGCTTTGATTTTTTCAAAACAGGCTTATGCAATAATGGCATTGTTGTTTTTAATGATCCCAAAAGAAAAATTTAAAAATAACATTAAAAAATTAGCCTCATTTTTAATTATATCATTACCTTCTTTGATTTCAATAATTATTTGGAATTCATTGTTTAAAAGTACATATTCCAGTTTTAGTCCAGACTTAATTTCTCCAGATTATAACATTCAGTTTATTATCTCAAATTCATTGAATTTCCCAACTATTTTAATAAATACTTTAATATGTACTTTTCCAGGATATATTACAACATTTGTTGGGATTTTTCGAGAAAACATGCACTATTTACATCTATATCTAATTTACTTATATTGTGTGGTTTTAGTTATTGTTTCTTTATTAGATAATTCTAAATACAGGTTATCATTTAAGCAAAAAATAATTCCATTACTCATTTTCTCTTTAGTCTCACTTTCAATATTTCTTTTTGAATTTATTACTTACACCCCCATTGGCTGTAATTTTATTGCTGGTGTACAGGGAAGATACTTTACACCAGTTGTTCCTTTATTATTACTGTTTTTTCACAATACTGAATTATTCAATTATCTATCCACTAAATTAAATTCTGGATTATTAATGAAAAAGTCGTTGATGATTTTGTATTTATTTATAATAATTTATTTAACAATATCTTCATTCGTTATAATTGGAGTTTACAGGTGATATTATGAAAATTGGTGTTTCTTCTCTTGCAGTTTATGACGGAGATTTATTTAAGAGTTTAGACTTCGTTGAAAAATTAAAAATTAAATATTTTGAAATGTCTACAGAATATCCTAATAATAACTTAAACACAGAGTTGTTAAAATCGTTTAATTTAAAATATTCCATACACTCTCCTACAACAGATATAAACTTAGCATCTCTAAACAAAACAATTCAAAAAGCATCTATATCTGAGATTAAAAATTCTATTAAAATAGCCAACGAAATAGATGCTGATATTGTTGTTGTTCATCCTGGTGGCTTTTCTTTTTTAGGTGAGCCTTGTGAGAATAAAATTTTAAACAGAAGTCGGGAATCTTTAAAAATTTGTAGAGATTATGGAAAAGAGTATGGTGTTAATCCTGTTATTGAAAACATGCCAAATCATGAAGGATTCATTTATAAAGACATTTATGAACTAAATGATTTATTGAATGAAATTGAGATGGATATGGCTTTAGACATTGGTCATGCTTTTACTAATGGTTTCAGAGAAGAAGAACTATATTTTGACTTAGTAAAACATGTTCATTTATCAGACAATTTTGGAGATAAAGATTTACATTTACCTTTAGGTAAAGGAAAAATTGACTTTAAAAAGATTATGTATAAGTTTAAAAAGAAAAATTATGATGAAACATTTATTTTAGAGATTAAAGATAAAAACGAGATTGCTAACAATATAGAATATTTATCTAATTAATTGAAATATTAATACATGATTTTATTAAATAAACCAATATAAATATAATAAAAGAAATAAACTTATTATATGAGTAATAATGGTAAAAGACATGGAGGGAGTGAAAAAGCAATGGTTGATGAGGATGTTTTAATCAAACTAATAGAAAAAAAATTCGATAATCAAGGTAATCAGTTGACTGCTCAATTCAAGGTTATTGATAAGAAATTTGATGCTATTGATGAAAAATTTGATAAATTAGAAGGAGAAAATAAAGAATTAAGAAATGATATACGAGACATTAAAGATAATCATCTAGCACATATTAATCAAAAGTTAAGTTATCATAGTGGGATTTTAACTGTTTTAAGTGCTTTGTTTGTGGGGATGTTTATCATGGTTTTTGGTTTGTTTTGTAAAATATTTTTAGGATGGTGAAATGAAGATGAAAAAAGATGATATTATTAATT
>JAISZW010000239.1 GCA_031284445.1 Candidatus Methanovirga basalitermitum
GCATCTGATAATCATGACATTATTAATTCTTATCAAACTATTATTAATGAATTAACACAATATAGTTCTTCATTACAAAATAAACCAATTATCTTAGTTGGCAATAAAATTGATACTGAAGATTATGAGCAAAATTTGCAAGTGCTAGAGAAAAAGCTAAAAACAAAAATATTAGTGATTAGTGCTAAAGAAAACATGAATATTGATAAGTTATTAAACTATATTTATGATAAATATATTCATATCATCCAAGCTTTAAAAGATAAACTATTAGCATCAAAAGAAGAAGTGCCACAAATTACTAAACTCCGTAGAAAAGATGAAAAAGATAATGTGTTTGCTGCTAGTGAAGTATTTAAGATAAGAGATGGAGTGTATGAAGCAAAATCTGACTATTTAGACTATTGATTCCATAAAATTCCACTAGATACACCAGATAATATTATTCGCTTCAATCAAAAGATTGAAAGTTCGTTAGCTGAAAATAAGGCAAAAAAAATGGGAGCAGTGGCTAAAGATACATTAATTATTTGTGGAACTGAGTTTGATATTGAATAAAAAAATAAGTTAAACTTTTGCTAATAAATTTGTTTTTAAATAGTTAGAATTCACTACTTGTTAAAAAACAAATAATTCATTAGGCCCATTGTCAAAATTTACTTCTACAAAATATCCAGTATTATCAAGATTGGGGTCTTCTAAAGGATCTAGTTCAATACCAAAATTGCCACAATTTTCAAGGACATAGGATTCACTTTCTTCGTCAAGTACTATTTTATGGTATGGTGCAGAATATGGTTCAGTTGTAAATGTTTTAAAATCGCTACTACCGCCAGATCCTTGAAAATATTTACCATTTTTTTCTTTATAAAATGTATAGATTGTCGAAATTTTACTTTCATAAAAGAAATAATAACAATATAAAGTCAATCCATCTTCTTCCCTTAACTCTTCAAATTTAAGATAATCTCATTCCATTCAGTCTGAGCGAATTCCAAAATCATATAACGCTGAGCAAATAAGATTAGTATCATTCAAACTATTTAAATAATAGTTTCATGCAGATTCGCTATATTGTTTAACTTCATTTCACCCATCAAATATATATTTCACGTCATCTTCAATAGGTGTACCAATAAAAGAATAAAACGTGGTATAATTATTAGCAAGAGATATAGTAGGGGAATTACCCGATTCACCGTGAATTGTGAATTTATTATCTTCAACAACATTGACTTCTTGTCATGCACCATCTTGATAAAATACAAGCGACGTAGATTCATGTTTTAAACTTATGCTATCTCCAGTAAATACAAGTGAAATTAAGTCATCTGTTGTACCAAAATTAACAGTATAATTGTTACCAATTGTAATAAAAGAATAGGGAAAATTAATTTTTTGAACTTTTGTTACGCCAACAACCAAACTAGTAGAGTTTACCACGAAACTATAATCATCTAGTGTATTATAACTTAAGTCCGGAGCAGCAGGGTGATGTGCATTTTTATTAATGTAGTCATAAATATCTTGCTTTGAATTAAATAATTGATAATTAACCAACTCAACTTTTTGTTTTTTGCTACAAGCAACTAAAGAAGAAGCAATCCCCCCCCCTAGTAATGCAACAGTTGCGATTGGTAATAATGTTTTTGCTAGAATTTTTTTGTTCATCAAGGTTATTATAAGCAAAAAAAAAAAAAAAAGTGGGATTATTTTTTCTTAATACATAGTATTAAAATATGATGTTGGTCGTAAATTAAGACTCAAATTATCAATCTACTAGTAAATAGAAAAAAGCTGCATTACTACTAACCTAAGACTGATATTCCATCGAACACCACGCAATATATATATATATAATATTGGCATGAATGGATTTGATTTAGTTAAAAAGGAAGCAAAACAAAATGTTATTGCAATTATTGAAGATGATCAATTCAAAGATTTATCAGCAAATGTAAAAAGTGAAGCTGTAGAGTTTGTTGATAAAGGATCGGTAGATGGTTTAGGTATTCTTCGTCATTCATCATCACATTTATTGGCATGTGCTTTGCAAAGAATTTATCCCAATGTACAATTTGTTATTGGCCCTTCAATTGAAAATGGATTTTATTATGATATCGATCTTGATGTTAAATTAAGTGAAAGCGATTTTGCTAAAATTGAAGACGAAATGAAAAAGATTGTAGACGAAGATATTAAGTTTTCTCGTGTTGAAGTTTCTCGCAAAGAGGCTTTGGATTTATTTAAAAACAATCCTTTTAAATTGGAATTAATTAATGATATTGCTGATGATGCGCCAATTAGTGTATACTATTTGGGCGATTTTTATGACTTGTGCAGAGGACCACACGTTCCTTCTACTCGTTACTTAAAATATTTTAAATTAACAAAATTAGCTGGTGCATATTGAAAAGGTGATGCAAAAAATAAACAATTGCAAAGAATTTATGGAACAGCTTGAGATACAAAAGAAAATTTAGATAATTGATTTGCCTTTTTAGAAGAAGCAGATAGACGTGATCATAAAAAGATTGGTAAGGCTATGGATTTATTTCATTTTGATCCAGAATTTGCTCCAGGTGCTCCATTTTATCACCCTAAAGGATGATTTATTTTTAGAACGCTTGTGGAGTTTCTTCGAGACATAAAACTTGCTAATGGTTATGTCGAAGTTGCTACACCAACCGTAATGAACAGAAGTTTATGAGAAACTTCTGGACA
>JAISZW010000269.1 GCA_031284445.1 Candidatus Methanovirga basalitermitum
TTTAATTCTTTGGAAACCACCTATTTTTTAATTTAAAGAATCATTTATCTTTATTTTAATAATTAATTTTTAATTTGGATGTACTTTTGGAAAAAATATGAAATCTGATGGTATATCATATTGAATCTCTATGGAGATTCTGGTAATTTTTCATATTTTTGAGACACCCTTGTTAATAAAATAGCAATAATCCACCATGGCATTTCAACTTATTACCTTAACATTAACAATAAAATCATGAATAAAACCTTTATAATGAATAAAACCTTTATAAACAAACATTTTTAATTCTATCAATAGTTACTTAATTTATAATATTTTAATCCCATTTAATTTAGTGATTTTAATTGTTAAAGATCAAATCAAGTTAATATTTGAAATAAATACCAGAGAGAGGAAGGGATGAAAATATTCACTTTTCGGACTCTTTTAATATTGTTTTAATTAATTTAAAGCTTTTTAAATGAGTTTTATTTTTTCATATAATAGTGTTTTAAACCGTAAACTTTATATAAGATACCAAACATATAACAATTTTGTCGTCAACTAATATAACCTAATTAAATATATCTCATATTTTATTGATGTTTTATAGAACACAAGTATTGTTTTATCAATTTTTTGTGTTTAAATAATCATCTGAAAAATTACATGATGAATATGTTTATACTGGTTTTTGAGTTGATGACAAGGATTATGGGATTTTATCCAAATTATTTTAATAATTTTAGGGAATTTTCCTGTAATTCATGAGTGTAAACAGCTAATAAACTAAATGAATTGAAAATAATCCAATTCCTATTATTAGACTCTTTAGTAATCTTATAAGAATAGTAAAAGCTCAATGTTACAAAGAACATTACCCAAGAATACATTCTAATTTGGGTACCATAAATCATCAATTTAGGCATCGTGATAATACAAAACCCAAAAATACCAGTAACCAACCAACCTAAATCTCTTCTCAACCTAAAAAAACTAAAACATAGTAAAAGCACTAAAGGAATAACAGATACTAACTTAGCAAAAACAATGTTATTGATAGAAAACCATGAAGAAAACTTAAAGGCAAGCATCAAAATAATATAGTATAAAGGAGGATGAACATTACCTGCAGTAGTAAAAACCATATCTGTAAATGATTTACTAACAATATCTAAAGTATAAATTTCATCCTCCCATAATGATTGATTCAATCCAAAATATGTTAATATTATCAGTAAAATTATACTTGAAATAAACAATCCAATGCCTATAAGCTCATCAGAACTTAAATTTCTATTTAAATGATTCACTTTTTTTACACCATCATATCTTAAATTTTTAAATAAAGAAAAACTTCGATTTGTTATCGAAGATAATTTAGGAAAACTTGTTTTCCGTTTATTCATAAAGGTGTGGACAGATGAATTTTAGGAAACGGAGAATGGATAATCTATGATTATTGCTGAAAGCAATATAGGAAACGGAGTTCCCGTTCTAACTTTAAAAACGAAAAACAAGTTTTCTAAGTTGAAAATAATTTTTCAGCAATGAAAAATTTTTAAAATAAATATTTTGGATTAACTATTATATGTATAAAAATCTTTAAATATATAGGTTTAAACCAATACCATCATTTCATTTTCATGATTGGCAATTCATGCTTGGATATGTTTTTTTGACATGATTCCATGAGTTATACGAGTTTAACCTCTTTGAGATCTATTTTTTTTCATTTAAAACTTTGTTAACTTCTTCACAATGTTCTGCTGAAATTTGTAACCACGTTTACCCATAAATAAACACCTCAATTATTTATGTATATGTTTATTGGCATGACTACTATATAAAACTTAAGTAAACTACAGGATCGACAGCATTGAATTTTAGTGTGATAACTTCGCTATTTTTTTTTATTGATTATTTGGTTGTAATATAGCAACCTTCTTTTTCTACAATAACTGTATGTTCTTTTTGTGCCACCCATGAATTACTCTTTTCTCTTAATGTGTGATAGGGGTAAATGGTCATTGCATCAGATAGTTCTTTTATAGTAGTTTTAAGTCTATTTGCACTAAATTCATCTGTTAACCATCTGAATGAAAAGTGTAAGTGCGGGTAATTTTTTTTAATGTGGTTTAAAACTTTTTTTGTATATGGAAGTCTAAAAGGTCTATTTTTTAAAAATTTAAAGATGTTCACCTTAGATGTAGGTACAACATAACCTACTCCATCTGTTAAAAAAGGTTCAATAGCTAAAACATCTCCTTCTTTTAATTTTCCAGTACGATTATCTTTTACATTTGGAATTGATAATCCTGAATGTAGGTTCCATTGTTCTAGGCTATGACCTGTAAGGTTTCGAATGGGATTAAATCCTAGATTATTGATTGTTTTTTCAACTTCACCACCAATATATCCAACTTCTACATCTGCTTTGACAGTACTAATAGCTGTTTCTAGAGCGGCATCAGCTGATTCTATTAAGCTTTCATTTTTAGCTATTTCATCATCAGTTAAATTATTATCTCCTTTTGCCATTATTGTAATTGCAGAATCAGCAATATATCCATTTATTTCAGCCCCTAAATCTAGTTTAACTAAGTCTCCTCCTTTTAAAATGTTTTTGTCGTTTGGTGGAGATGTGTAATGAGCTGTTATTTCATTTATAGAAACATTACATGGGAAAGCTATTCCTCCACCTTTTTTGATTATTTCACTTTCAACAAATTCAACCAATTCTATAATAGGTAAACCATCTTTTATTAATTTTGATGCTTCATTTCTAACCTTTGAAACAATTTTTCCTGCTTTTTCGTATGATTCAATCATTGTTTAGTTCCTCCATGCTCTTTTATTTAATATTAGGTTCTGTGAATATAAAATCAAGCTTTTAAATTATTATATGATTACTTCTGAAAATATTTATTAGTACTTTTTTCATAATCATTTCTCCTTTAAATTTTAATATTTCAAAAAGATATTTCAATTCTTTATTATTATTATTATTTTAGAAAAAATTATAGTACTTTTCTTAACTTTTGTAACATATCCATATCTACAATATTCATTAGAATCTCTTGAATTATGAATTAAAGATATCAATGACTTTAAAATAATTTCATTGAATGTTAAAAATGTTTGGTAAAATACTATAATAAGGTGTCTGATTTATCGATAATCAACAAGCTGTGTAATCTCTTTAATTTCATTGTAACCTTTGGAAATTAGTATTCCTACTAAAAGTACATTCAAATACACATATTTATAAACAGATC
>JAISZW010000070.1 GCA_031284445.1 Candidatus Methanovirga basalitermitum
ATTAGGTTACCTTTAAATATGTTATCAACATATACTTTATTGTGTGATATGGTGTTTCGCGTTTTCATAGACTATTAATATCACACATTCATTTTATTAATAATTTTTGGTCATAACAAATGTTATATGATTAAATATAACAATTGTTATCATCCGAATTTTTGACAGAATCAAAGATGTGGATAATTTCATAAATCTTAATATACATTCATTCTGTTAAAAATTTCCTCAAAATAGATAAAGTTAAAAAAGAGAAATAAGATTATTCGTAAATTTAATCAATTACCAAAAATCGAAAATTTTCAGTAATGGATTATTAGAGTATTTAACTCTATTCATGGGGAATGAAGCAATATAAGAAAAAACTCCACACTTTTTTACACCCTCACCGAAAGACTTAATACATCATCATTCAATAATATTCTATGTAGTGTTTTTTTTTAGTTTCATAAATAATAGTATACACCACACAATTAATACTTTACTTTACGAACTACTGATTATTTGATTCATATCTATTTGAAGATTTTTATTTGTGTTTAAAATTGTTATTTAATTTGTTGTGATGCTCTTTAGGATCCTTTATTTGATAATATGTCGATGAATTTAGAAAACCGTTTTGATCAAACTTTTGTTGCTAAGGACAACAACTTAAAATATTCATTTGAATTAAAAGATGTTAAAACAATTCTAAATAAAAGAAAAGGTGAAAGATCACTTTTCATTGGAGATTATAGTTTAAATCCTTATATGGGATGTTCATTTGATTGTTCATACTGTTATGTTAATGGAAGTAAATATGCTAACAAAACAAGCTCTTTAATAGTTAAATCAAATGCTTATGAATTAGTAAAAGCTCAACTAAAAAATAAAGCTAAACATGGTGAAAGAGCAATTATAAATTTGGGTACTGCAACTGATTGTTATATGTCAATTGAGAGAGAATTAGGTTTAACAAGAGATATACTTAAAATAATCAATAGATTTAGGTTTTCAGTACATATAATCACTAAATCAGATCTTATACTAAGAGATATAGATATTTTAAAGAAAATTCAAAAATCAGCTATACTGCCTGGTGATGTTAAATGTGAAGATAACACTATAAAATCAATTATAACATTTTCATTTTCTACCACAGATGATGAAATAGCCAAAATTTTTGAATACAATGCGCCTCGCCCATCTAAAAGATTAAAAATAGTTGATAAATTAAAAAAAGAAGGTTTTTTAGTTGGTGTTGCTTTAATGCCCATTCTTCCATTTATTAGTGATGATGAGGATTGTTTAAATAAAATTTTCTCTGATTTTAAAAAACATGATGTTGATCATGTACTTCATGGTTCTTTAACTCTTTTTGGAGATAAAAACACTCACAGTAAAGTTAGATATTTAAATCTCTTAAAAGAAAATTATCCAGAACTTTATGATAAAACAAGTAAGATATTTGGAGAAAAAAATTATTTAAGTAAAAATTATCAGGAAAAGCTTAATAAAAGAGTTCATAAAATAGCTAATGATTTCAGTATCAAAACATCAATAATTAGCCAATATTTCAAAAAAGATATTATATAGGAATCCAGATGATATTGACAGTTTTCAAATCTCCATCATAACGAACGAGAAAATTTAAACTTAAGACAATAAGAGCAATATCTTTCTCTAAAAGAAGACAAATGGTTACAATATCATCTAACTTTGCAGATGGTATGCATAATCTCAATATATCACATCCTTCTTAAAAAATTTAATTTTAATCATAAGGCAAATCTGGAGAAAATATGATAAAGTGGACACCAATGATGTCTGCAAGGAACTGACTATATATACTCTTTAAAAGAACTATTAACATTCTCATTCTATATACATGATGATAAACAAGAAGCTGAAATAGTTGCATTAACATTGCACTAAACCCCCCCCCCAAAAGGTAGGAAACGATGGACGATTAAACTCATCACAGAAACCCTTAAATGCAAGGAAGGTTCTGAAACTTTAAACCCAACAACTGTTCGCCTTATATTAAAAAAAAATACACAAAACCATGAAAAAAAAGCAATTGTGTGCAATAAACGAAATTAATGACAAATACAGAGAATAGAATGTATAATATTTTTAGATATGTATGCTGAAGCAGTATAAACAAACTATCCGATTGTTTGTCTTGCAGAAGTCTAAACAACTTATTTGGAGATAAACGGAAAAGTTTTGCATTTTGTGAAATTAGCATATTTGGTGTGAGACACCAAGATCATCAATAATATCTGGATAAAAGTTCAATTCATCAGTCACCATACCTTTTGAAGGCAAAACATTTAAATTTTCATTTAAAAAGTTCCTAACATACTCTTTATTAAAATCATCAGATATTACAAGTCATCTAATGATCAATTTTGTATTATAGAAAACTGTCTGTCTGGAGTTTGTTTTGTAACCTGTAAATAGTTCTATTATTTCAACTGTTTTCTCTAAAAAGATTCCTTGGATTAAAGTGGTTGTCATACTATAGTGTAGCACTTAATTTTTAACACAAATCAAAATATTACCATTAAAATTAAAAATTATTATTTTTTAAATAAATATTTAATATTTACTAAGTTATTAAACAAAGATCTAATTATTCTTTATATTAAATAGTACTTATAATTTTGAGTTTAATATTTTAAATAAGAATTAAAACAAAATTTAAAAGATTTTCTTATTTTGCCAAAAATATATGTCTAACTATAATAAATTATTTTAAACTCATTTTTTGACTATTTTTACATTTTCAAATTGATTTATTTTATCTAAATCATTGTTTAGCAAACATGAAAATATTTTTAATGTTTTTGTAATTCCACTTTCTTGTCTTTTGAAAATAAGTTCAGATTCATTTAAACTAATGTCTGTTAAAGTTCTTAAATCAGCATAAACATCTGTGGTTGTTACAATGTCCAATTTACTGCTTGAAATAGTTATCCCACCTTTTCCAATTCCTGCCGTTGTTCCAATTCCTACATCAACATTTAAAAGTTTTTTTACTGCATTTGCCATTAAGGTGGATATAATTTTGTCTTCTTCTTCTTTATAAATCTTAACTCCGTTTATTACTTGGTATGGTTCAGTTGGATTAATATTTAATATTTTTTTAAGACTATCTATGGATGGAAGAAATAGTGTGGAGCTTAAAATTAAATTTTTGTGAATGTCCTCTATGTTTCCATCTTTATAAATATCTTTAAGGTATTTGGACTCCAACTCTCCTTTATAACTTTGAATAAAACTGTGAATTTCCATTCCTACTTGTCCATGAGTAAAACATTCAGCAGTAGCTATTTTTATCATGATTTTATCTTTAAAGTAATGATTTAATTATTTCTTTAGTTATAATGTTTGAGACATCATCTAAAACATAAGGTGTGATTGGAACTCCACTTGTAATGAATTTATTTGTGGATACTACTGTATGATTCTCCTCTATACCTTCCTTTCTAAGTAAATTAACAACGATGTTTTCATTATCAAATTCTGAAATATCTTTTACAACAATTTCTTCTTCACCAATACCAAATATTCCTGCAGTACCTATTGTTTTAGATCCCATTTCATGGACTTTTTTAATTATATTTGATGCTATCTTTATTGTATCACCTCCAGCTAACTCTAGAACAACAACATCTCCTTTAATAATATTTAAATTTTCTTTTGTGATATTTACTGGATTGCTAATTATGCTTCTATAGGCTTCTTCATGAGTAGAGAGACTTTTTATAAAATCAGTTTTGTATTCTCCAATTTTTCCACCGTTAAATAAAAATATCAGATCTGATTTAGATATTTTTTGACTATCAAAAAGAGATATTGTTTTTGGTCCACCTCTATGAATTTGTATGAGATTTATGGCAGTCCTAAGACCTAGTCTTCCAACACCAATTAAATCAACGGCTCCTTTAGGGATTAAACTATCTTCTATTTCTTGTATCATGATTATTCTCCTCCGTGTACTTAATAGCTATTTGATCATCATATCCTCAATTTTTAATGACTCTTTTGAAAAAATACATGCTTATTATTCCATTAATAAGTGGTTATTGATTATTTATTTTTTTTATAAAATTTTTTTTATATAATATTTATTATTAATCATATCCTTGATCATGTGGATTACCATTATGATCATACCAATAAACATGACACCAATTATCGTCAGGACCATCGTGTTCACCAGCAATGAAGACGCCTCTACTGAAATCAACATCATAAGCCACATGAGGCGAATCAATATGACCAAAGTCACAACCAAAGTCGAAGTACATATTACCATCAAAATATATATTATCTCTCCAAGCATCAGGCAACCATACCATAGACCAATATGCCATAGAATCATTTTCTTTCATTAGATCATAAATTTGCCTTTGATCATTAGTATTTAACTCGTTAGTTACGAACATGCTCCTCTTTCTATTATTAGGATAAGTAGAACTATATCGTTCATTAGAAATAACAACCTGTTGATCATGAGTCGTACCATGAGCAAGGGATAGTTAGATTAATTTTCCTGGATTTATATCACTATGATGATACTCATCATCAATACCAGCATTACTATAACCAATTATGCTGATAGTTAAGGTAAGTATAAGGAAATTTTTAACAGATTAATGGTATGGTGAGTTTTAGGAAATTATCCACGTTTTTGGCTATTTTCCTAAGTGAAAAGCCTCTATTTTCCTTTGATTCTCTAACTTTATCATGCAACATGTTTTAAAAAAGCTTTTATTCTCTTTTTTTAAGGTTATCTAAACTATCCGAGTATTTTCTATCGCAACTTTTACATTTTATATTCCCTTTTATCCAGTTCTCTGTCCTTCATTATATTTAAATTTTACTATTTCATCCAGCTTATTTTTTTTTTATTTTATAGTGTGTTAACTGTATTTTTTGAGTATGGATTTTGTGTGAAAGATGTTTTTAGTAGAATAAAAGTTTGGGATGATTTTCAATTTTTTTCAAAAATCGAAAAAAACTCCACACTTTTTTGCACCCTAATAATAGGTTATATTTAATAAAAGGTTGATAGCAATGAAAAATTTCTTAGGTTGATAACTATTGTAGAAAATCGTATATATGTTATCTTCTATAAATATTATTACATGATTAAATAATATAAATGGATTATTAAATTTAATTTAATCATTGATTTCATTAAAGGTTTGAAAATGAATAGGATAGAAGTCGAGGATTTAAACATATACTTTGGTGAAGCACAAATTCTTAAAAATATCAATATTAATATCCCAGAAAATGCAGTTACTGCACTAATAGGACCCTCTGGGTGTGGAAAGTCCACTTTTCTTAGAAGTTTAAATAGAATGCATGATTCAAGTCCAAACTTTAGAAAAGAAGGAGATATATTCTTAGATGGTGATGAGATTTATTCTCCTAAAATGGATGTTGTTGATTTGAGGAAAAAAGTTGGTATGGTTTTTCAAAAAGCTAATCCATTTCCAAAATCAATTTATGAGAATGTTGCTTATGGAATTAGAATTCATGGAATAAGTGATGAGGATTATATCGCTCAAGTTGTGGAAGATAGTTTAAAATCAGCTGCTTTATGGGATCAGGTGGAGGATAAAATGGATAACTCTGCTTTAAGTCTTTCAGGCGGTCAACAACAAAGATTATGTATCGCAAGGACAATAGCTAACAAATCCGAGATTATCTTAATGGACGAACCTTGTTCTGCACTTGATCCAATAGCAACATCTAAAATAGAAGAGCTTATTCATAGGCTAAAGAAGAGTTATACTATAATCATTGTAACCCATAATATGCAACAGGCAACAAGAGTTTCAAAATACACTTCATTTTTCTTGAGTGGGGAAATTATTGAAAGTGATTTAACTGAAAAACTCTTTGTGAATCCTCAAAATAAGAAAACTGAGGAATATATTACTGGAAGATTTGGTTAAGAAGGATTAAAAAATGTCAAGTGAATATCCAAGTACAACATTTAAAAAAAGAATTAACAACATAAAAAAAAGTATTGAAAATTTAGGCATGATTACAATTGAAGCTCATAGAAAAACTATCTCTTTATTAAATAATTATGATTATAAAATAGCTAAAGAAGCTATTGAGTATAGTGATGAGATCAATGATCTTGCATTTGAATTAGAGAAAATGTGTATAACATTTATAGCTATTGAACACCCAATTGCTAGAGATTTAATTTTCGCTGAATCAACCATCAAAGTTAGTAGTCATTTAAATAGAATTGGAGTTTTAATTTCAAAAATTGCAAAAGGATTTGAATCAGTTAAAGATGTGAAACTTCCAGAAAGATTATCAGAAGATTGTCAATATATGGGTATTTATGTTCAAATGATGTTAAGCAAATCAATTAATGGTTTTTTGGATAAAAATAATACTGTAGCAGTTGAATTAAAAGAAGACGATCTTAAAGTGGATGATTTGTTTGATTCAATACTTGGTCAACTTACCGACTTAATGTCCAGCAACCCAGATTATATTTCATCAGCAATGAAATTAATTTTCATTGCAAGATATCTTGAAAGAATTGGAGATAGAGCAGTTAACATTGGTTCAAGAACGATTTTCATGCTTAATTTCAAAAAAACTAATGATTTAATATAAGGTGGTTAAATGAGTTTTTTAAATGAACCAAACATACCTTTTAATTTAGATATTTTTTATTTTTTTAATCATGGCATATCTAATCCTATTTTAGATACTACAATACCTATTCTTACAACCAATATAACAGATTATTCTCTTTTAGGATCGGTCATTATATTCCTTATCTATGGAATATTCACAAACGAAAAAAAGATTAAAATGGTATCTATTTACTTGATTCTTTCAATTATATTCCAGCGTTTCATTATAACAATATTAAAATCTTTATTTTATGAACCAAGACCATTCATAGTTTTAAGTAATGTAATTAAATTAGTTCCTGATAGTTTATCATCATTTCCTTCAGGACATAGTTCTGCAATATTTGCATTTGTAACGGTCATTGCTTTAACATGTACTATAAAAGTTAAAGGCTTTAATCTTACATGGATTTTATATCCAATAGCTATTTTTTTAGGAATTTCACGAATATATGTTGGAGTTCATTATCCTTTTGATGTTTTTGTAGGGGGACTAATTGGATTTCTATCAGCATATATTGTCGTGAAAGTAGGTGAGAAATATTTTCACGACAAAATTAAGATCATAGTTTAACACCCTAAATTTTAGGTCTTATTAAAGGCAAAACTTTTATAAGGAGATTATGAACATCTTCCTTATCATTAATCTTCCTTGCAACAATTTTACCTTTCTCAAAAAGAGTTAAATTTCTCCCATCTATATCTAACATGACCACACCCATTTCATGAGAACATTTAACCTCACCAATATTTTTAAGTTCAGCACATGTCTTTTTAATATCTATCTTATAAGGTAAATCATTTTCAAACATTAGCTTATTAGCTTCATCCTTACATGGCTTATAAATAAGTTCTTTTTTTTCTTTTACTTGAGGTTCAAGATTTAAAGCAACTTTTCTGAACTTAACTGCTTTAAGTTCGTCGCATATATGATTTAATTTACTCTTACTTAAAATAGGCTCTATATTAACGAGTTCTATTAATGCAATATCATCTAAAATAAGTCTCACTCTGAGTTCATCAGTTTTTAAAATAGACTTTAAAAAGTTTTCTCCGTATCTAATCATGTTTATTTTTCTTTTAGTGATTTTGGTGTTTACCCCAATTCTTGTACTAAGACAAGTTGTTGATTTAATATACTTGATATCATTCTTTTTCAAATATTCTATGATTTCACCTTTTTCTAATCCTGCTTCAACAAAAGGACTTAGAATACCCATTTCATAATTCACCATTATTCCAGGTCTATTCTCCATTAAATCATCAATGTTTGTTCCATCAATCATAATAGATATATTATTTTCATCAGCTATTTTTCTTATTTTACTGTACATTAAATTTCTACAAATAAAACATCTGTTCGTTCCATTCTCACTAAAATTTTTATTTTTTAACAAGTCTTTATTTATTAAAACATGTTTAATACCAATAGTCTTAGCTATTTCACTAACCTCATTTGAAAAGCTACTTGGCATCAATCCATTATTAAAGGTAACAGCTATTACTTTTTCACTAACCTCTACTGCTACCCGTCCAAGCAATACACTATCCGCTCCTCCAGAAAAAGCTATTACAATCCTTTTATCTCTAAGAATATCTTTAACTTTCTTAATTTTCTCTTCAGTATTCATTTCAATCAAATATAACCTTGATAATGTTATAAAATTTGTTATATAAAACATTATTAATGATAAAACAAGCATTTAAAAGTTTTCTTATTATAGTGAATTGTAAATTTATTTTTTCATATTTTCAATTTTTAAATGAATATTTTGGAAATTTATTATAATTGAAAATTCTTTAAATATTTTGTTAAATATACTTACATTATTTTTTTTAATATTAATTAATATTACTTATTTATTTAGAAAAATAAGTTATATAAATCGTGTGATTAAATAATTGATGATTTTAAAATGAATTAAAAAATTTATCAAATTCCAAAACTATATCTAATCAGATAAATTTAATTTCACAATTCACTATAAAAGTTTTCTTATTAAAAAAATTAGAAATAGGGTTGATAGTATACCGAAATAACCCATCTTCTGTTTAACAGCATTCATCTTTGCGAACTACCTTGCCTCGAGAGTTGTCATCAGCACATTTGCTCTTGCACCCTATAGATTAGCCGTTTCACCGATCCTTTTAATGTCCATCCGTTACACATCATTGTCATCCATTAAAAGACGTGTCGTTTCTGCTCCAGTGTCATACTTCTCAGTATATGTTTTTCAACACTATAGTTCTCTATGGTGGATGGAGTTTCCTAAGTTAACAAATAACCAGTAGCTGTCCTCGGTTTACTATCATTAACTATTATACTATTCATTATAAATAAATATTTTTATTTTATGAAAATGAGTATTAAAATCATCACTAACATATAATAATTTTAAGTGAGATAAGTTAATTGTAGTTCTACTTATTGAACTACTATTCTTGAAATCGGAGATTTACAAGCATAGATTCCTAATCCACTAACTCTTGTTAGTTTTACCAAAGGCAATCCCCGTCATCCCAACGATTCGAATGTTAATAGCTGCATTAACATCCCTATCATGAATAATATGATAATTAAGATAAATCTAGCTTCTAAAACTTAATCCAAGACTTTTATTAACATATCCACACTTATGACAAGTCTTAGAGACTCTGTCAAAAATTTGGTTGATAACAATTGTTATATTCAACCACATAACAATTGTTATAAGTAAAAGAATTAATAAAAAGATGTGTGATATTTAATATCTATGATACGACAAAAAATACCACACAATAATGTATATGCTGATAAAGGTAATGTAAATTTAGAAAACGATATATTATGGGTT
>JAISZW010000254.1 GCA_031284445.1 Candidatus Methanovirga basalitermitum
TTTTTTTTTTTTACAAAAACATGTACTTTTTAAAAAAATTTAATTTTTTAAATTTTTATTGGTTATTTTAAAAACCCCCCCCCCCCCCCCCCCAAATGTGAACTTTTCATTGAAAGTAGATAAACCACCAGCACTACGAAGTTCTAATTGTCCTTTTTTATTAGAAATCCCTATATTTAGATTTATATCCTTTGGTCTATCTTCACATAATTTATTATACATATAAGGTAAAGGTTCAATGTTAATTCCATTCCAGCCTAAATCATAGAATAATTTAGTAACAGAATCAGCATATGGATCATTAGCACCCACATCAATATAAAAACCATTTTTAATCTTATCTAAAAATGATAATAATATTAAATCTTCTTTATCTTCTGAAAATGATAAAATTCTTTTTTTCATGATTATAGTTCTCAGTTTAAACTTTTTCTAAAAATTATGAACTTAATTTTTCCTTAAATTAATTTTAATTTATTAATTAAAATTTTAATTGATTTTTATAGTCCCATTGATATTCCAATACTTGATCCTATTGCAAAGGATATTAAAAGAATAATTAAGACTAACATAACTTTTCCTTGATTATATACACTCATATTAACACTCAATTTTTCATTTATTTATGTTCATTAAATATGGATTCATTGATTTTAGTTCATGAAAGATTTTATCCTAAAATCTATAATTAATAAGTTAAATTCAGATTTAATGATTTATATGAATATTGTTTCACTTTTAAAATGAAGTGGGGGTTTGATTATTTTTATAGATTAGTATATGTTGGTTGATTTTTATATGGGATGACTTATAGAAATGAAAATTTATAAGATGTAATAATTGTTCATTCTATTTTTCATTGTTTTATTTTCATACTCATTATCTGAAATAGCTACATAATTGATAGATTATAGAATTTATTGTGAATAATCATACATAATATAGGCAACGAAAGAATATTATTTGAAATCAAGATACTCTTTTTACCTAGTTTCCATATGATTAAATTACTATATTATCGTGGCTTTATATATACTTTGTTAATTGTGTATGTGTGTACACACATGCACATAAATTTTTATTTCTAAAATGTTTAATTTATAAATGTATTGTATTTTTATAATGATGAACAATATTAAATAGATTAATAAAGTTCTTTTTATTTTTATTTTAACTTTATATCTATTTTAATTAAGTATTTTTAATAAATAACTTATTTAATTTCTAAAAGAAGAAATAATAAGTGTGTACATACACACATACACATAAAAGTATTTATTTTCATATAAATTATACATAAGTAAAAAAATGATTAATTGAAATTACACCCAATTAATTGTTTACATGGATATTCAAATAAAAAATTACTTAAATGAACAATTAGAAAATAGATATATATAACAAAAATAAAATCAAAATCATGGTTGAAAAAGATGAAGTTAACAGAATTTGGAAACTATCAGAGAAATCAAGAATGAACATATCATTACCCGAAGAGTTAGCTAATTGGTTAGATGGAAGAGCATCTGAAAATTGGAGGTTAGATAAAGGTGCAAGATCTAAAGAAGTAACTAAAATATTGTTAGAGGCTAAAAGAGCAAGCGATGAAAAAATTTAACATATCTCTAATGAACACATAGAAATTTTTTTGGTGCATATGATGGAATTAAAAAAACTTTTAACCACTAAATCTGGAACAAAATTATTTCTACTTGGTAATGAAGCTAGCGTTCGTGGAGCAATCGAAGCAGGAGTTTCTGTTGCAGCCACTTATCCTGGAACTCCATCATCTGAAATAGGAAACATACTCTACCACCTAGCAAAAAGTGCTGAGATGTACTTTGAATTCTCTGTTAATGAAAAAGTTGCAATGGAAGTCACATCAACAGCAGCAGTATCAGGACTTAGATCATTTACTTTTATGAAACACGTGGGTTTAAATGTTGCTTCTGATTCATTTATTACAACAGCTTATAGTGGTATTGATGGTGGAATGGTAATACTAACAGCTGATGACCCCTCAATGTTTTCATCTCAAAATGAACAGGATAATAGACATTATGGTAGATTGGCTAAGATACCTATTTTAGAACCTTCCAATCCCCAAGAAATAAAAGATATGATGGTTTATGGTTTTGAAATCTCTGAAAAATTTAAAATTCCAGTTATAATCCGTACAACAACTCGTATATCTCACATGAGAGGGATTGTAGAACTAGGTGAAATAAATAATTCAAGAAATGATGCAATTAAACTCTCTGAAAATGTGCATTGGAAGAAAGGATATCTTAAGAAAAATCCAGATCAATATGTTCCTATTCCTATAAATGCAGCTAAGATGCATAAAAACCTAATTTTAAAGCTTGAAAATATTAAAAAGATAGATACTGAATTAAACAAAATTTACTCATCCTCAAATAAAGAAAGCTTTAAATTCAAATTAGGAATTATCTCAAGTGGAAGTAGTTTCAACTATCTATACGATCTTATCAACAAATATAACTTAAACATGGATATCCTCAAATTAGGATTCACCTATCCATTCCCTGAAAAAAAAGTTTTAAAGTTTATTAAAGATTTAGATGGAGTTTTCATAGTTGAAGAAGTCGATCCAATAATGGAAAAAGAAGTCCTATCAATTATAGGTAAAAACCAACTAAAAACATCTGTTTTTGGAAAGTTAAACAATGTATTCCCCATGATTTATGAGTTCAATCCAGATATTATTCTAAATTCATTTAAAGATTTCTATAAAATAGCTAACAAAGAAAACAATATTAAAAACATCAACGATGAATTCTCTAAAAAAGAAGTCAAAGTCAACGACTACAATCAAACTACAAAATTAAGAAACACCAAACTTAACAATCTAATTAAAAACCTTCCAAGTAGACCACCAACCTTATGTGCAGGATGTCCACATAGAACGACATATTTTGCAGCTAAAAAAGCAATCAAAGAACTTAAAATCTCCGAAGATGATGTGATATTCGCATCAGATATAGGATGCTACACCTTAGGTATTAATCCACCCTATAAAACAGCTGATTACCTACTGTCCATGGGTTCAAGTGTTGGAGATGGTGGAGGATTTTCAAAAGCAACAAATCAAGTTGTCATGAGTTTTATTGGAGATTCTACATTCTTTCATAGTGGAATCTCTCCACTAATAAATGGAATCCACAACAAAGACAAATTCGTTCTTACAATTTTAGACAATAGAACTACTGCGATGACTGGAGGTCAACCCAATCCAGGACTTAATGTAGATGGTATGGGAGATCCTGCACCTGAAATATCTATTGAAAAAATAGCTATTGGCTCAGGAGCTGAATTCGTAAAACTAATAAATCCATTGAACTTAAAAAAAACCATTAAAACCTATAAAGAAGCTATTGAATTTGATGGTGTAAGTGTTATAATAGCTAAATCTCCATGCACACTAATAAATGAAAAAAAGAGAAAACCTATGGAAATTGATTACACTAAATGTACTAATTGCCTATATTGTGTTAAAATTCTTGCATGTCCAGCTATTTCAACCAAAGATGATAAAATAATCATAGATCATCTTAGTTGTAAGGGATGTGCTACCTGTGTTCAAATATGTAAAGAGAAGGCTATAAAGGTAAAACATTAGTTTTTAAATTAAAAGATGATAGCAATGAAATATAATTTTTCAAAAAGTCCCGAGTTTTGTAAAGATTCATACACCATTTATATATGTGGTGTTGGAGGTCAAGGAACCATAAAAACCTCAGCTATTATTGGAGATGGTGCTATAAATGAAGGAAAAAATGTGGTAATGAGTGAAATTCATGGAATGTCTCAAAGGGGAGGAATTGTGTCTACTGAACTTAAAATTGGAAACTATAAAAGTTCACTTATTGAAGAATTTAGTGCAGATATGATCATTGGTTTTGAACCAGTTGAAACTATAAGAAGTCTAAATAAAGCAAATAAAGACACTAAAATATTAATTAATACCAATCCAATAATACCATTCAATATTAAATCTCAAAAAAATAGCTATCCAGATGTTGACGAGATTATAGCTATTTTAAAAGATAACTACAATCATGTATATCCTATAAATGGTAGCCAATTAGTTAAAGATATAGGTAATCCATTAACCTTAAACATGATTCTATTAGGTGCTGCAACAGCAGATGAAACTTTTCCAATATCTAAAGATAATATCCTATCTGCCATGAAAGATAATTTAAAACCAAAGTTCCATGACATGAACATTAAAGCAGTTGAAAAAGGATATGAAAAAGTAAAATACATGAAAGAAAAAGAATAATTGTTTATAGAAAAACATCTATTTAATACAAATTTAAGAGTTGAAAATCAATGAAATTTGAAATAAAACATGCTATACTTAAAAGGGATAGTGTTGATGAAAGTTTTGAATTAATAGATCCAAAAAATCATTTTAAAAATGATGAATATCTTGTAGGTATTGATAGTGATACTTTAATTGGAATGGAAATAATACTATCAGCTATTTTAAACAACGATTTCAAAAATTGGGATAAAATTAAAGAAAATGATCAAGTTAGTTCCTTTTCCAACCTACTTCTAAAATTAGGTTATAAAAAAGAAGAAATAGAACACATTTTAAATGAAATATGATTAGTTCAATGGATACAAATACTGTTAATTAGCAAAAACTTTCATAAAATCATTTATATTAATTGATTCAATCTCATCAATTTGTTTTAAGTGTTGGTAGTTAAAATTAGGATTTAAATATTTAAATTTATTTAAAATATCCTCTCTTAAAAGAGGATTTTCTTTCTCTCCAACAGATGTGTATGTTGTATTTTGAAATTTTTCATTGTTTTTTAGTGATATCATAACTTTTGAAGCTCTTTTATTAGGAAATAACTCATTTAATTCTTTATTACAGCGAATTTCTATTTTATCAGATACACCCTTAATCTTTGAGTGTAGTTGTTTATCTAAAAATATCTTATTCAAGTCTTCAAGTTTAATGTTATTAAACACTAATGAAATAGCTACTACATAAGGTAGGCTCTGTTTTAATTGTTCAAGTGTTTTAGGATTAAAGTTATCATGTTCACTTGCTATCTTATATGTTTCAACATGAACATTTGAAATGTTATTTATATTAAAATTTTTTATTCTTTTTTTAATAGCTACTGCAGAGTCAATCGATGAATGCAAATGTCTACAAAAGGGATATTTTTTTAAATAAACATCATTTATATGAAACTTTCCTAATTCATCCGCTAAATAGCTATTTAAATCCAATGACTTTAAAGCTTCAAATGATTTTATAGCCATTCCATTTAAAAATCCTTCATCACCTTCTATTATAGATTCAGCACCTGTAAAACCGCTTTGTCCTAAAAAACCACATAAAAGTCCATTATAGACAGCATTTCCTACATGTAAATGTTTACCCATCGTTCCAGCATGGTCTGATTGTAAAAGTCCAGAACATACAGTTCCACAAAGACCTATAGTATTAATTGTTTCCCTTATGTTTAAGTTTAACAATTTAGATACCGTAACACCAGAGATAAAAGTTCCAATTGTTCCCGTACTATGGAATCCCTGATTTCTATGCTGAGGATTAGCTATTTTTCCAAGCACGACCCCAACCTCATAGCCACAAACAACAGCTTCTAAGAATCTTTCTCCACTTAAATCTTTCATTTGAGAAATAGCTATTGCCGATGGAAAAACAATTGATCCAGGATGTATTTGAGCCAAATTATGTCCATCATCCAAATCTAAGCTATGAGCAAACACTCCATTCAAAAAAGATGCATGCATGGGATTTAAATAGCCATTAGCCATTACTGTAGCCATCTCATCTTTGGATGGTTCAGTACCAAACAGTCTATTTATTGTTTTAATAGCTATTTGGGAGCTTTTTTCATAGGATCCCCTATAACTAACACCTAAAAAATCTAAAAAACATAGTTTGGCTTTTTCAATAGTCTCATCATCAATTTCATCATATCTTAAACCAAGAATGAAATTAGCAATTTCTTCTATTGTCATGCTGAAAGTATCCATAATATAACTTTGTAAGAAATACTTAAAAAAGTTAGTTTTTTAAGTACTGTTTATATTATTTTGCAAAATTAAATCTTTCAGAACTTAATAAGATTGTCTAAATTTGTACTGATAACATCTTATTAGTACAGGGTGTTAGATATTTAACAAAAATCAAAGCATGAACAAACCTCATCATCCATGTTTTAAGGCTTTAATCATACTGTTTTCTAAAAATACATTTTTATATTGAAATTTAAATACTTAATATCCAATTCTGATATAATCAACAAATAAATAATTAAACTCCATTGAATATGCAAAAAATAACTTATAGTAAAAATACTTTAAAACAAAATCCAAATGTTTAATGACTATTTTTAACATTTTTAAAAAATTTTTTATTTTTTAAAGTTAGAAACGGGAAATCAAAGATTTCCCTAAATTCACTTTGCGAATAAACAAAAAATCTTTGATTTTTCTAAATTCACTTTGTGAATAAATCTATGATTTT
>JAISZW010000250.1 GCA_031284445.1 Candidatus Methanovirga basalitermitum
TTCACAAAACTTGATTTAGGACCACGTTTACCCATAAATAAACACCTCAACTTTTTCATGCATATATCTATGAGCATAACTACTATATAAAACTTAAGTAAGATAAAAGTACACTACCAAAAATCAAAGATTTTCCTAAATTCACTTTGTGAATAAAACTAAGTTTTCTCTATTTTAATAATTAACTTTTAATCTGAATGTACTTTTGGAAAAAACATGAAATCTGATGATATATCCTGTTGAATCTCTATGGAAGTTCCGTTGATTTTTTACACTTGAGACACCCTGTTACTATTAATATCTTATCAATGAATTTCATAATCAAATATGAATCATTCCAAATCCTAAACTTCCTTTTTCTCCTAACCCACATCATAAGCAAATTTAATCAAATTTAAATCCCCCATTAGTTCTAAATCCATTATGAAAGCTCTATGAAATGTTTTTACATTATCTTTTTCAATAGCTATTCTTTTTCTTTTAACATATCTCATGTTTGAACTTATATCTATTTCATGATCCGTTTCTTCTATTTCATGAAAATGATTATATTTTTTTATTAAATTCATTCTTAAACTATTGTAAAATTGTTGATCTGCTGGAGTGAGATCCCAAACTTTCAATTTTCCATCAATCTCTCTTTTGGTTCTCACAATGATCGGAGAAATAGTTCTAACATTTATATGCTTTTTAAATTCAGGCTCTGCTAACAGTTCAATTTTCTCTACAAAAAGTTCTTCATTTTTAAAATTAACAGTCAAATCATCCAAGTGTCCTTCTACCAAGCTTTTTATTAGATGTTCATTTGGACTTGATATTTGAAAGTTCACAGATCCATTCTTTGAAATGATTCCATCATTGACCACTCTTCTTCTTGGGATATTTAGGCTAGAAAATGTGAAGAATTTAAATGTCTTTGATGAATGTAGTTCACTTGCAAGTTCTAAATCTCCTATTTTGTTGTATATGATTGAAGATATAATATGGTTGTAATTAAATGGAATGAATAAACTTTTTTCTGACTTCAAAGATATTTTTAGTCTCATTTGCAATCACCTAAGTTAAGATTATCCTGATATGTCATTTATATGATAAACGGTAACCGTAAAAACAGGATCTTTTAATTTAACAATCTTGTTTGCCATATTTATCTTTCAAAACATCATCCCAATAATACATAAATGATGGTAACATGTATAATTTACAAATTTGCTGAGAGTTTCTTGAAAAAGATAGTATAATCTTCTTTTTTAATATATAACTTTATTTTTTATTTTAAAAAAAGTAGAATATATAATGTTGAAATTCAAATACTTGTAATTGGTCTGTTTTGAATTTTTAAACAAATTTATCTGTTGTACTTTTGAAAAAAATATGAAATCTGATGATATATAGTGTTTTACCAAACTTTTTTAACATTTGATTAAGTTATTTTAAAATCATTTAATGACTTTAAATCTTATTTGAAAGGTTTCATAAGTGTTAGGAATATGATGATATGTTATAAAAATTGAGTAAAGTACTATATTTTGGAGTCCTCAACCCATAAGCTACTATTTGGCTTGATACCATTGTATAAATATTGAAAAGTATGTAGATAAGTTACAAAAGCAGAATTATATCGTGTTTGAAAGCATGGAAGATTCTCGTAAAAGTTAGAAACTTGCAACGAATGTTAGTCAATAGTAAAAGCAGTATTGTACTTAACTATTAGAAAAGTTATCAAAAAATAAAGGTAGGTCTATCACCAAATTTTGGATATAATCTTTAAAAATATTTCAATCAGGATTTCTCCAACAGTTTATTTTTAATTTCTTTAGCCATTTCCATGGTGGATGAATTAGCACCCATATCGGGCGTTAAGCATTTACCTTCATTTAAAACATTATAAATTGCATCGTTCAATAATTTAGCACTTTTCTGCTCATTTAAATATTTTAACATCATAACAGCTGAAAGTAACATTGCAGTTGGATTTGCTAAACATTTGCCTGCAATATCTGGTGCAGAACCATGTACTGGTTCAAATAAAGCATTACTTTTACCTATGTTACCAGAAGGAGTTAATCCTAATCCTCCTACAAGACCTGCTCCTTCATCTGATAAAATGTCTCCAAACAAATTAGTGGTCACAATAACATCAAAACTTTGAGGTCTTGTTAAAAAATACATTGCTGTTGCATCAACATAATAATCTTCAGTTTCAATATCTGGATATTCATTTGCTACTTCATAGAAAACCTTTTTAAATAGACCATCTGTTTTTTTTAAAACATTAGCCTTATGAACAGCAGTCACCTTTTTTTTATTGTTATCCCTTGCATACTTAAAAGCAAAATTACATATTCTCTCACTTGCTTCTCTTGTAATTATTCTTTTAGCTATTGCACCCTCTTCAATATACTCCTCTTTACCAACATACATCCCTTCAGTATTCTCACGAACGATTATGAAGTCAAGATCATTGAATAAACTATCAGTTCCAGGATAAGATTTAATAGGTCTAAGATTCACGAATAAATTCATGATTTGTCTAAGTTTAACAATGACATCTGCAGCTGTTTCACCTGCAGCACCAAATAAACAAGCATCAGAATTTCTTATAATGTTTATAGTTTCATCTAAAAGTGCAACTCCATTCTTTTTAAAGCATTCATCGCCTGCTTCTCCATACTCATACTTTAAATCTAAGTTTAAACCATCTAAAACTTCTAAAGTTGCTGACATTACTTCTTTTCCTATTCCATCACCAGGAACAATAGCTATTTTATACATTTTAACACTTCAAATACTTAATAAATCCATAATTTGGTATACAATGAATTAAAAATTATTCTAAGTTTTTTTTCTTAAGGTATTCAATTAATCCACCTTTTTCAAGGATGTTTAACATGAATGAGGGTAAGTTCTTAAATTCATATTTACTTCCATCTTCTTTGATGATAAAACCATTTTTCATGTCTATTTCTATTTCGTCTCCTTGATTTAGAAATTTAGTAATTCCTGATGCTTCAAGAAGAGGCATGCCAATATTTGTACTGTTTCTATAAAATATTCTTGCAAAGGACTCAGCTATTACAGCTCCAATTCCTGCACCTTGAATAGCTATTGGAGCATGTTCCCTTGAAGAACCACAACCAAAATTCTTGCCTCCAACGATTATATCACCTTTACTCACTTTTTTATAGAATTCAGAATCAATTCCCTCCATACAATGTTTACTCAATATTTTTTGATCTATATGAATTAAATATCGCCCAGGGAGAATAATATCTGTATCAATATCATCTCCAAACTTCCAAACTTTACCTCTCATGTAATTTCTCCTTGAACATTTTTATTGTAAGTCTTTTGATCAAACTTTTTCTAAAAGTTTGTCATGTAATTTCTCCTTGAACATTTTTATTGTAAGTCTTTTGATCAAACTTTTTCTAAAAGTTTGTCATATGATTTCTCCTTGAACATTT
>JAISZW010000256.1 GCA_031284445.1 Candidatus Methanovirga basalitermitum
AATGCTGGGTCATCCTCATGAGTCTCATCTTTATTAACGATACAGTAATCATCAACACTAATCTTTTTACCAGGCCAAATAATCTCTGCATCATCAACAGTAACTGGTAAATCCTCAAACAAAGGCACCCCACCAAGGAATATCCCAACTACTTCTGGGTCTATGATCTTCTTCCAAGTAGTGTCAGTGTATTCTTTGTATTCGGGTCCATTGACACCCACCCTGAAACCAGCTATCTTATTTGCTGTTAGGTTCTCAGTCACCAGGGTTGCATTATCTTCAGGGTCTTTTATTTCTATTTTATTTTTAAAATCAGTTAAAACCATTCTAAAAACCTCTTCTTTTTTTTGTGTCTATTGTATAAACGGCTGACATACAATTTATATCAGTTTTATCAACAAATAAACCATTATTAACCTTATCTATCTTTAACAAGTTATTCAAGTCATCACTAACTATCACACTAAAAACTTCATCAAGTAAATTTATCGTCTCATTATCACCATGATAATTACCTGTACCTATTTTATGAGGTATCGTTGATGTATCATCTTGTATATAAATCCCATCAACTTTAACAAATAATATACTATGACTAATAACGGTACCAAGATTATCATACCTAGACACAGAAAGTACTGGTTCCTTATCACGTATTCTGATTTCAGCCTTGTAAATCATATTACCATTTTCATCTAATTGTTTAACACCTTGTACCATAAAAAATAATCAACACCAAACATACCATAAAAATAAATAATAATTCTTCTTCACTATTTAGTGTAAGCAGTTTGAGTGGAAAATGTGGTGAGGTTATAAGTGTTTCGGTTCGTGTTTTTTTTTGTGTATTTAGTTTATTTTTAGTCTTTGTTTTTCTTTTATGATTGTTTGTGATTCTGTTTCGAAGTCATGTTTTGGTTTTGCTCCGAGTAGTCCTGTGCCTAGATTGTTTTCATGTTTTTTGTATTTTTTGTAGTGTTTTCTGCGGTATGTTGTGTTTTTGTCTTGTCTTGCGTGTCTGCTGCATGTTAGGGTGCAGTATTTTTGGTTTGGGTGTGTGGGTGTGTATTTTTTTCCGCAGTATTTGCATTTTCGTCTTGTTCTGGTTTTGGGGTTGTATGGTTTCACCCAGTTCCAGTATTTTTGGTTTGCTATTTTTGTTATGTGGTTTGTGGTTATGTTGTATAGTTTGGCTGTTTCTCGGTGTTTTAGTTTTTGTGTGAGGTATTTGATTTCTTCTACGTCTGTTGTGGTTAGTTTTGGTTTGCCCATATTTTTTTTTCTCTTCCTTTTTTTTTCATCCATTATAAATTTTTTTTATATGCATTCTTCAATCTTAAGGATGTAATCATTTAAATCATTTTGTGCTATGCTTTCATTCAACAGATTACATCCATGATGTAGAACTTTGCTATCATTCATCATCAATCCTGATGCCCCGATTGAATTTATACATAACAGAACCAATACCAGTATGGTGTTGGTTTTTGTATGCTTCATAATATAATCAAATTTTTTTTAGTTTTATGAATCATTCATTCATTTTTAATGAGTATGTCTTCGCAGTCAAAGATTAATCTTTCGATTGATTTAGCTGCTGTGATCATTTGTTTTTTATGCATTCTGATAGATAGTAGGTTGCTTTGAATTTTTGTCAAGACTTCTTCATCCATTTTTTTCATTCCATCCCCATTTTTTTCATTCCATCCTTTTTTTTTTAACATTATTGAAAAAAGAGAAAGGTTTATATAGTAGGAGTTATATAAAATATTTCATGTATTTTTTTTTTTTTTTTTATTTTTATTTATTTTATTTATTTATTTTATTTTATTGTTAATGAATAATTAATAATAATAAATAATAATAAATAATAATAAACATGGAATAAAAATGTAAACTAAACCATGATTACAATTTAAATCATATATTGAAGAACAGACTGTAAACGTTTACATGCCCTTGTAAACGTTTACATAATAGTTTCAAGTCCTTCGTGAAAATGTAATACACTTGAAGTTTACGAAGATTTACTTCAAATGTATTCCTTATCATAAACCTCACCTACCAAATCCAACAACTCAACACTACCCATACCCACTCTATCAGCATGATACTTCAATAACTGATGAGCAAAACCTTGAAAATGCTCATCCACACTCCCATGCTTCATATCAGACTCATGATATGTTTCAGCTAAAATTTTAGCAGCCTGATAAACATGACCAGGAACAGAATACTCATTACCATACTTATTATTATTCTCCTCTCTTAATTTCTCCAATTCAATTTTTTTAATCGCTATTGTATCTTCCAATTGACAGATTTCAGTTTTCATTTTATTATCCAGCACAGTTTCTAAGCGCTGGATTTCATCTGAAAGTAATTTGATTTCAATTGAATTTTTGTCTTTTTCTATAATCCTAATGAAATACTCTAATCCATGCCTGGCATTGTACCCTGATTCATTTAGGATTATCGCATCTCTCTGTGATAATCTTGCAGATACAACAACTTCTTTTGGTGGTAACACTTTAGTCATACTACATCACCATCCTGCTCTTCTCTAAGGGGGAGGGGAAGCATTCAGTTTTATGTAGGCATTTTTCACATTCTCGTAGGGAAACTTTACTTTCCTGGAAGTCTTGACAAGTCATATTATTCTCCTAATTCTTTTTTAACTAATGATAAGAATTCTTGGACTGTTAATCCTGCTGACCTGCTCCAAGTCATCAAGTAACTAGTTGGTACCTCTTCGATGGTGAGGTATTTGCCTTTTCGTTGCAATCGTATGTTTTCGGTGAATTGAGTTACTTTATCCTTATTCTTCATATTTTAACCCCATTATGATTTCACGATTAGTTTGACTCTCATCTGGTGTGATTAATCCTTCACCAACCATATTGGATATTTCAGTCACCATATTCTTCTTATTTATTTCCTGATTATCTTTGTTCAGTTGATCATATGCCATAGACAATACTGGAGTATTTAGTATAATATCTAAACTTTCTTGGTTGAATCCGAGTAGGTCTGGGTCATGGTCAAAACTTGTCATACTTGGTCTATCTTTTTTTTCCGCTGGTTCCCCTTCAAATTCTGGTTTTCCATCTGGTTCAGTGGAATTATCCTGATTATCCTCCTTAGGTTCTACTTTTTCCTTAATGAACTTTTTATCATCATTCACTTTTTTGATGTCTGATTCTTCCATCTGAACTTCTTCTTGTTCTCTCCAATCCTGATTAAGGATTTTCCTTTGAGCAATATTCATTGCCTTAGTGGTCGCATCACGAACAGCGAAAGTTTTAAATCTCACCATATCTTTAACTATTTTTAATTGTCCTTTAATAGTTAAATTAGGGATCATACTACCGTTTTCATTTATGATGAATGGTTGATCTATGTCCATAAAGTAAACAGGTTTATACTGTTTTTCTTTGTTCATTGGGCGACTACGATATTCTTTAAATAAGTCCTGTTCTCTTTCATACATAGAGACTATCTTGTCATCACGAACAGTATTGAAGTGGTGTATTACTACACCTTCACTACTATTTGTTTTATGTCTTGCTTTTGCAATGACTTTAGCATACTCTTCTGTTTGAATTGCTTCAACTATCTCTGTTCTGATTTTTAGTTTATTTGCCATTGATTGGATTATTCGACTGTCTGGAGTTTTTTTGTTGTTTAGGTTGTAGAATTCACCATAAATGTAGTCGCCGATTGCTTTCTCATGTAAACCAATGGATCCTTTTTGTTTAGTCATTAAGTCATTCATTCACTACTCCTCCTCATGTTATTTAGTCCAATACGGTTTCCTAAGCGAATCGCATTAGTTATATCCGTCTCTTCGTCATCGCCTGGGAATTTCATTTTTACATTAGGAATATCACCATCTTGTGTTATGTAGTCATCCAAATTAGATTGGATCTTAATATACTGGTTACGAACTAAATCCTTCTCTATATTGAGTTTTCTGAGACTGTATTTTGTATTGTCGATTTTTATCCTGAATTTGATTAGTAATCTTGTTTTTAATGGTGTATCTTCAAAGTTTAATTCATCAAGATATGTGTCTTGTAAGTCATCTATAAGTCTATGATATTTCTCTTTACTCCTCAAAATGTCTTCATCCATGCTTTCGTCGAGCACGAATTCATATAATTTGTCCCAAGCTAATTCTCTTTCTTTTCGTGCTATTTTACCTGTTAAATCTTCGAGTAGATGTATTAGTTCTCTTTCAGGAATGTTTTTTAATCTGTCTTCTAAATCCATCATATTATCCTTGTCTCCTTTGGTTTCGGAAGAATAAGAAGAGTGGAGGTTGTTCTCCTTTCTTTAATTCCTTATTATTTTTTTCCTTCCTTTCAAACTCGAATAGAGGAGTTAATAATCTTTTTAAGCTCATAATAAGTCCTCCTGGATTGTAGAAGCTATAATATAATCTTTTATTGGAGTAGGAATAGATTCTGATGGGAATAAGGTTTCTACGATCTCTTCAAGTTCATAATCATGTAGATAACTGGAGTCGGTTAATTCACCATCATCAACAAACACTAAATGTCTTGTTGATTCAAATAGGAGTAGTTCAGGTGTGTTATTCACGGTTAACACGACCTGTTATTGCGTTTTCTATTTCAATTTCAGGAACATTTAATACTTTGCTTATTCCTTTTTTTAATTTTTCATATTTCTTTTGAAGAGTTTGGTACTCTTCCACAGTAAAATCACTCATTTTATCTGCCTCACTGGGTTTTTTAGAAGACTTTTGAAAGTCAGCAAACTTTCAATTTTTCTTCTCTATTTTATACTTGGACTTTGTACTATATAAATGTTACTATTTTCTCTTAATTTTATAGATAACTATTTATAATATTTATTAGTAATATTTATATATTATTAAGAGAAAATATTGAGGTATGATAGTAATGAAATCAACAACTAATCTTAGAAAGACTAATAAATCATCGGTTGCATTATCGACACAGGTTCCAAGAGAAATTATGAATGCATTAGATTTATCAGAGGGAGATAAGATGAATTGGATTATTGAAGCTGTTGATAGCTCCCTAATTGTAAAAATTGAAAAATCTGTTGAATAAATCAAATTTTTATTTCCTCTTATTTTTTTTGATAAATCTTTATCAATTATTATTCATAGATTATCTCTTGCCTGATCATGTCAGGTTGGAGGTGAAAAATAATCATGTTGAATAAGAAAAATTTAGCTGTCTTGCTTGTCATTTTAGCATTATTAGTTGGGTTTGGTTTTAATGCGTTAGCCAGTTCTTCACATGAACCTACTCATGAGAAAATAAGCAATAATTCGCATAATGTTACAAATGCTGATTCTAATAATAAAACAAGCCTTGATTCCCATAATGAAACAAACACTAATTCTAAAGAAGTAAGTACTAGTTCTCAGAATGAAGTAAGCTCTAATTCTAATTCTGCTACTTCAGCAAAATATGCTGGGAATAAAAAGACTAAAGTTTTCCATGAATTGGGTTGTTCTGATGTCAAAAAAAAAATGAACCCCGACAATAAGGTTTATTTTAGTTCTAGACAAGAAGCTATTGATGCAGGTTATAGACCATGCAAGCATTGTAACCCGTAAATATCTTTTTTCTTATTTTTTGTCATAGTACTTTATTCTCCATTATTATTATTTAGTATTTTTGTATTACTCACTATATCTTACATAAAACTATCATGAATTTTTTGAATTGTGAAAAGCAGTTTGTATTGTAAGGAATAGTGAGTAATACGATATGTAAGTTTTCATAGCTATAGCTAACCCATAACAGTACTCATACTGTCTAATAGGGTAAAAGGTAAGGTTTATATACTCAAACCGATATAAATTATAATTGGTTACAAGGAACATGACTGCCTCGCTGGTAATCTTTTTTTAGTAACCATTGAAAGGAATAATCAAGGTGCAGCAACACCGTTTGTAGATTATTTCCTTTCTCAAATTTTTGATTACTAATGTTAGTTATAAATTTCATGGTATTTATAACTACTATTATATTTTTTTAGTTTAATATAAACTTCATGTTAGAGAGTAGTCTAAAACTAATAAAATATAATATTAAAACAAAAGTAAAAATGTCACCACATTATATTTCTTTTGGGTAAACCCATAAAAAATACCCAAAGAAATAAAAAAAATAAATAAATAAAAGAGGAGGTTTAATTATATGAGTTTAATAGATAAAATATTCCTACAAAAACAAATACACAGATTATGTAGATGAAAATGGTGTTCAAAGAACACAAAAAAGCAGAAGAATCAGTAAATCTAAAACCATTGGAATAGGACTACTAATCTTAGTTGTCTTAATGGTTGCATTAGGAGGAGGATCCTCACCAAAAGAAACCATAAAATTTGAAGACATATCAGTAACAAGTGGTGGTTTTGGATCAGCTCAATTATCAGGTTATGTTACTTGGTTAGATGGTGATCATACTTATGCTCAAATAAGTGGTGTGGCTCATTTTGCAGATGGTTCTGATTATACATTAGCTATTATTAAGAATTATAATGATATTAAGAAAGATCAGAAATTAAGTCTTGGTGGCTCTTACTTATACTTTGGTCAGGATAAATCATTAAGTGATGTTAAAAGTATTGATTTCAAGGATAAGAATAAAGTTGTTTATACTTGGAATAACACAGCATAAAAATAATAATAATTTTGTTTTTTATTAATTTTTTTTTATTAAAACTATATAATGCTATGATTGGAGAATGGGAAGGGAGAATATAATCATGGAAAAAGAAGATATTCTCATCGAACTAATCAAAGAAAAATTCGATAAGCAAAATGAGAAATTTGACAGATTAGAAAAAGAAAATAAGAAACTTGAAGATAAGTTAGATAATATTGAAAATAACCATATTCAACACATATATAAAGATTTAGAGGAAATTAAAACTGATATTAAGATTTTCAAGGCAGTTAAGACGTATTGGTTGCCTTTAGTGACAGCGATTCTCGGTGCTTTACTATCAAGATTACTATTTTGATATTATAATTCCTTTTATTCATAATTAATACAAGACACCAATAAAAATAATACATGAACAAAAAAAAAGGATGGAGGGAAAACTATAATGAATAATGAGGATTTGATTATTGAAGTTGATGTTCCTTCTGATGTTAAACCTATGATTACTATGATTGAGAAGAGTTTAAATAATAAAAATAACAGTTTGGGTTCAAGATCATGAAGATAAGTATTGAAAACAAGGATCAGAAATTAAGAAAATATAAATTTTTAAGGAATTTCTATAAATTTCATTTATAATGTATAACAATTCATAATAAAATAAAATGTACATTATATTTTTAAAATTTAAAAAAAATGTTGTTTTTTCCATTTTAATTAGTATAATATTCTAATGGAGATCATTTAAAATTTTTCTTTTAGTAACTCACCTAACAATTCATCTTTCAACTCATCACGCAAACCACTAATACTATTCCGTAACTCTTCAATTTCTTTATCTTTCATAGATAAATCAACTTGGAACTCTCTTTTCAATTTTTTAACCTCCGAACTATCCAAATTAGTAACAACAGTCTTATGTATTGTTAATTTAGGTAAATGCTCGAAATACTTCTCTTTAATTCTTTGTGGGTTGTTTTTAAAGTACGTTTCTGTTATAGTATCCGATTTACGACCTTGAATAGTATTAGCAAACGCAACATCTTCTATTACTGTTGCATTGAATTTCCTGAGTGCATGACTATGAAAGAAATTATCATAGTTTACTTTACCCCAACCCAGATTAGTATTAATCCTAACAAAAATTTGAGCTATTGCTGCATGGGACAAATTAAACAATTTATCAGAATGTTTAAGGTTTTTCCTTGTTCGTAAATACTTAACAATCATTTGTGTTGCTTCTGGGCTGCAGCAGGTATAATAAGGATAATTAGTTTTAATACGTAACATTTCAAATAATGGAACAGCATCTTTTTGTTTTTCAAGCTCATCAAGTATAGTATTAATGTTTGTACTTTTGTGATAGTCCTTTGTAGCTTCAATGAAATCCTGTATAGTTAGATTTATTGTCTCTGCTCTTGCTGTACCACTACTCGCCATGAATAAGATTAATGCACGATGTTTAGTGTTGCTGGTTGATTCTATTGCTTCACGTATATGGTTTATGTTGGGTATGTCATCATATCGGACGATACTTTCTCTTAGTCTTGTTGGGGGTATGTAAGGTATTTCAATACCAAAATGATGGTAAAATGTTCGTATTTTACTGTAATATTCTCTGATTGTGGTTGGAGCAGCTCCATCATGAACTTTATGATTCCTATAATTTTTTAATCTTTTGACTATCTTCCTTTTCTTTGCTCTTATTCCCTCTTCTTCTTCGGTATCTGCTTCATTTATTAATTCCTGTAATGTCATTTCATGAAATTTTGAGTAGTTTTGTAAGGCATTGTTGTATGCTCTTTTTGTGCCTATTTTAAGGTTTCTGTCTTCTATGAATTCCTGGAATATTTCTTCTGTTATCATGTTTCTATATTTTGTGTTTCATGATTTATAAATGTTACATATCATCATTAATTTTAAAAAAAAATTAATAGATAAATTTATTTAATTAAAGAAAATCAAAGATTGTTATTGAAAGTAATTTAGCAAATTGAAAATTTGCTAACAAGACAAAATTTAAGAAAATCTTCGATTTTTGGTAATCAAAAAAAAAATAAATTTACAAATGTGTTATATTATCAAAATGTGTAAAAGTTTTAATTTTTTCAAATAAATTATTTTTATTAAATAATTACTCAGCATCTCAATGTAATAATGGTGAATTTTAATGGCAAAAAAGAATACTGCAGAATATGGGGAGCAGCTGATGTACTTAGAGGAAATATGGATGCTGGAGAATATAAACATATTATTTTAGGTTTAATCTTTTTAAAATATATTTCTGACAAATTTGAAGAGAGATATAATGCACTTGTAAAAGAAGGAGATGGTTTTGAAGAAGATGTAGATGAATACACAGCAGAAAATATATTTTGGGTTCCACAAGACGCACGTTGGGGAAAAATAGCTAAAAATGCTCACAATGAAGAGATAGGAATTATCATTGACCAGGCAATGAGAGAAATTGAAAAAGAAAATAAAACTCTGAAGGGAATATTACCTAAAACTTTTGCAAGACCAGAACTCAACAAACAAGCATTAGGTGGGCTCTGTCAAAAATCTGGGTGATAAACTTAAAAAAATCATAATTGACTATGAGATGGATTTTCTATTTCTTAGTGTCCACCTGATTCTGCCAAATCTCGAAGCCCTATCCAAACCATCATCGGTTCGATAAATCTTCTTTTCCTTTAGGTAATGCAACACCATGATAACACTCGATTTGATTATTAGTGCTGGGTAAGAAATCATATCTTGTAATTAATTCCTCTATCAAGGTTTTTACCTAATCGTTTCACAAAATTTGATATGACCGAAGGTAAATGATTTATACTATTAAACAAGAGATTAAAC
>JAISZW010000278.1 GCA_031284445.1 Candidatus Methanovirga basalitermitum
TTTTAATTTAAAATCCCATATAAAAATGTACTTTTAGAAAACAGCATGATTAAAACCTTAAAACATGGCGAAATAGATTTGTTCATGCTTCGATTTTTGTCAAAAATCTAACACCCTATATATATAAGTTATCTATTAATCCAGTGCTGTCAACTTAAGGATTTTTGATTAAAATTTCTATTTTGAATCTTACTTGTTCAGACTCTATTTTTAATTTCAATCAAAGTTTAAAAAAATAATTTTCTTAAGTTGACAGCAATGTCTATTAATCAAAACTCGATGAAAAAGTTTAAAAATCAATGAAACACAACTAAAATAGTTCTTTAAATATATCATTTGCTCTCTCTTCCTGGACTTATTAAGCCGAAACAAAAAAAAATAAAGCATATTCAATGAATTTAATAAGAGAGAAAAAATAAGTAATATGATCATAGTTTTATAAAATACTACAAGAACAGAGGGTGTAAATTTTTGTGGAGTTTTTCTAAAATTTTCAAGTTTATTTATAAATAAAAGTCAATTTTTTCCAAATAACTCCACACTTTTTTATACCCTCCAAGAACACATAAAACATATCAAACAATCTAAAAAACATTTACTATATAAACTCTGATTGAAATTATAAATAGAGCTTGAATAAACAAGATTACAAATAGAAATTTTAATCAAAAATCCTTAAGTTGACAACATTGATAGAAAACTTTAATACTGTAACAATATAAAAAGTTTAACGGATAAAAATTAAATCATTGTAATATTAGAATTAAATATATAAAATGGTGAATTTATGCAAATTAAAGGTGTAGAAATAAAAGATACTTATGCTGAAGCATTTGGAATTAAAGTCTCAAGATTACTTGTAACTGCAGCTACAAAGAAATTAGCTTTAACTGCAGCAACTGAAGCTACTGGTTATGCAACATCTGTAATTGGATGCCCAGCTGAGGCTGGAATCGACGGCTATGTTTCTCCATTAGAAACTCCTGATGGAAGACCAGGTTTTACAATAATGATTTGTAATTCAGGTAAAAAGAAATTAGAGCATGAACTTTTAGAAAGGATAGGGATGGGAATATTGACCGCCCCAACAACGGCTGTATTCAATGCTCTTGATAATGAAGACGAGTTTCTTAAAGTTGGATTTAAATTAAAGTTCTTTGGTGATGGATATGAGAAAGAATTAGAAATAGCTGATAGAAAAATTCATTCCATACCTATAATGTCTGGAGACTTTTTAGTTGAATCTGAATTTGGTATAAAAAACGGTGTTGCTGGAGGGAACTTCTTTGTAATGGGTGATAGTAAAATGGCTGCTCTTGTAGGTGCTCAAGCTGCTGTTGATGCTATTGCTAATGTTCCTGGCGTTATCACTCCATTCCCTGGTGGTATTGTTGCATCTGGTTCTAAGGTAGGTTGCAATGAATATAACTTCTTAAATGCTTCTACAAACGAAAAGATGTGTGTTGGTTTAAAAGATGAAGTCAAAGAATCTAAAATTGACATCAATGTTAATGGAATCTATGAAATAGTTATTGATGGAGTAGATGAAGTCGCTGTTAATAAAGCAATGGCTGAAGGTATCAAATCTGCCTGTTCAATACCTGGTGTCATAAGTATTGATGCTGGAAACTTTGGTGGTAACTTGGGAGCCCATAAAATAAACTTAAAAGATTTAGATTATTAAATCCATTTAAATTAAACTTTTCTTTTTTTATATTAATCCTATCTGGGAAAATTTTAGATTTTTTAACTTTAAAATGGTACTTTGGAACCAATGATGTTGCATGTAATGTTCTATTTTCAGTTGTTAATGCTGAAAAATTGTTGCCAAAAAGTAAGAATAATTATTATGAAAGTCCTTATCTGAACATAGGTGCTTTTCAAATTAATAAAACTACTTTAGATAATAATCAATGATTTATTCTTTGTTTTAAGTTTAAATTGGAGTTATATGTCTGCTAAAATCGACATGAATCACATTAATAGAATATTTACTTATCAATCATACATACATAAATGAACACAGATATATTTAGATATTTTAATTCCTTATAAGATTGATTTGATGAAATGGAGAGATGAATAAGCTATAAATTTATTAAGGTAGCTATTATATAAATAATGAAACCTATAACTCCAATTAAAACTATTCCAGCACCCGTAACTTTTGAAAAATTTAGGTACTCCTTTTTTTCTGGTTTTCTTGATACTTTAAGGACTCTTTTGCATTGTCCTAAAAAGTCTTTGAGTTCTGCTTTAACATTCATAAAAATTCCGACAACAAGTATAATCATTTATTTTAGCATGTCATTAAGTTAATATAGATTTAAAATATATTAAATATGTATAAATAATTTTTAAAATTAATAATATATAAAACTATGGATTCATTATATCTTTATAGTTTTGTTGGTGTTTTTTCTTATATTAATATCTGGCTCATGAATAGAGCTAAGTATTCTAATAATCCATCATTCGTCTTAAATTTACTTAATCCATGTTTTTGGTCTTATTCTATTAACAATGTACATATTCAGTAAAATAATGATTTTAAGTTATTTAGTAAAATAATTATTATAAAATAGATTTTAATTAAAATATTGATTTTAAGTTATTTACAAATAAATTTAATAATAATTATTAATAAAAATAATTATTGAAAGTTTCGCTTTTCACTATAGTTAAAAATCAACATTTTGAGTAATCCATTTTACAGAATCTTTAATTGATTCTTCTATTGGGTGAAAAGAATAATTTATATCATTAATTGCTTTTACACAGCTTATCTGGGAGTCACTATTAAGTACATCAAGAGAATAGCTGGTAAAAAGAGGTTATTTACCTGTAGCTTTATAATAAATTGGAAAAATTTTACTTAATGGTTTTAGAAGCCAAAATGGTAATTTTAATGATGGAGTTTTTATTCCAGTAATTTTTTCAAGTTCCAAAAATAAATCTTGTACTGAAATCTGTTCACCAGATAAAATGTAGCTTTCACCACATTTCCCTTTTTACAAGATAGTATAATTCCTTTTGCCACATCACGAACATAAACAAAATCATAAACTCCACCAACATCAACTTTTAAATCTCCTTTAATGAAAGCAATGAATAAGTTAGCCATTTGAGATAATTTATAATCATAAGGTCCTATCACTTCACTTGGACAAAGCAGTACTGCATCAAGACCTTCGTTGATACTTTTGATCACTTCAAGATGCCATAGCTTTTGACCTGTCGTAACCTCCTCTTGTACATTCTGGATCATAACCACAAGTTTCATCAATTAAAGTACATAATGTTGTTCTTTAATGGCATGAACAGAGCTAAAATAGACAAGATATTTGACATCACTTTTTAAACAGGCTTCAACAACATTTTTTGTTCCTTCTACATTCACATTGTAAAGAAAATCATCATTTCTACTGATATTGATACGATACCTGCTAAATGATAGACAACTTCAACATCACAAATTGAACTACTATGGATAAAATTAGAGATCTTTATCCATAGATTCGGTCTCTAAACCGATTCCTAATCCACTAACTTGTGTTAGTTTTACCAAAGGCAATTCCCGTTATCCCAACGGTTCGAATGTTAATAGCTACATTTACATCTCTATTATGAGTAGTATGACATTTAGGGCAAAGCTTCGTATCATTAATCAAAGACTTTCTTTAATGTATCCACATTTATGACAAGTCTTAGAGGTGTACTTTTCATCCACAACCTTGAAATTTTTACCATACCAGTTAGATTTATACTCTAACTGTCTTTTGACTCCATACCAATGTTGATTACCAGTAGTTTCAGCTAATTTTTTATTTTTGAGTCCTAATTGACTATTAACATTACTTACAAATATATTATCATATTTTGATACTATTTTAGTCGTGATTTTATGTATAGAATCTAATACTTTATTTTTTTTATCAATATAAGCTTTAAATGACTCTGTCAAAAATTTGGTTGATAACAATTGTTATATTTAATCACATAACAACTGTTATAAGCAGAATAGTATTAATAAAAGATGTGTGATATTTAATAATCTATGATCAACCAAAAAATACCATACAATAACTGTATATGTTGATGACATATTTAAAGGTAATGCAAATTTAAAAAATAGCATATCATGGCTTAAACCAAATGTAACATTTTCTTTGACTCGTGAAATAATAAATTTCCTCAATACAGAAGTTAAAGCTGTATATTGGGATGGTGAAGATTTAGTATGCCATAAATGTGGAAATAAATTATATAAAAACTCATATCATAAAAGATTAATCAATAAAAATGATTTAATCCACACACAAAAATATAAATGCTCAAATAAAAAAAATGTGAGCACTACCACACAACAAAAATTGATCATATAGTTCCAAAACACTACAATCACGAGATAAAAATTAGAAACAAACCATATGCCCATGCTTTAATTGGTTATAATTCTTTAAAAAGGTATCAGAACAAATAATGAATAACTTTAATGCTAGTCCATCAAGACAAACCATTTTAAATTTTCATAGAGAAACCGACTCGGATCTCAAAAATTAGAAAAAAGGTTTTAAATATATGATAAAAACGAGTTAAGTGGTGTTTATTGCGATTGAACGAGTTTCCAGTAGTTAATGTATGAAAAATCCAAATGTGTGATAATGGATCTTGAGACTAATATTATTCTAAATGATGAGTATAATACCTACAGAAGATTTAAGCCCTGATTTCAATGATAGAACGATTAAAAACACATTAAAATGCATTGATATGAAAAATAGCATCAGACGGTGATAAATCTCATGCTCCGATTGTTGATAGTTCAAATGTACCGCACCAACCTTTGTAATTTCCACCTAAAACAGAACTTAATGCAAGATTTAAACAAACCAGTAAACAAAATAGAAATTAAAAGAATATGGAAATTATAAAGACAGAATCTTCGGAATTCTTGATTTTTGGGAATGAAAAAATGCGAAAAGAAGATATAATGCTTTGTTCAATAGTATAAAGCACTTACTTCCAGTCATAGCAGATTTTTTGAAACGATTAGGTAAGAATTTAGATAGAGGAATTAATTACATGTGATATGACTTTTTACCAAATACAAATAATCAAATTGAGTGTTATAATGGTGTAGCATTTCCTAAAGGGAAAAAAAATTTATAGGACTGAAAAGAATTGGTAGGGCTTCGAGATTTGGTAGGATTAGGTGGGTATCAAGAAATAGAAAATCCATTTTTTAGTCATGATGTATTATGAGGTCTATCACCAGAATTTTTGACAGAGCCTTCTTATAGAATTAATTCAATTTTAGAAGACCAGATTGGGAATTCTATTCAAATGAATTTTTGGATACACTTAAAATTATCAAATAAAACAAATAATATTGATGGTTGTTTAGTGGCTATTCCAAA
>JAISZW010000065.1 GCA_031284445.1 Candidatus Methanovirga basalitermitum
TGTCATAACAAAGTTAAAATGTCCCCCTACGACAAAGTTAAAATGTCCCCCCTTTAATACATAATCTGATATGGAATTAACGCGAAATAGCCATATAATTACCTTATATTTTATCAATAAAATGCGAGGTAATTGTATGGTTAATAAGAAAGATTTACTATACAGATCAGAAATCTTAGAAATGTACCTGTCTAGTAAACTTACAAAAAAACAGGCAGCTGAAATGTTGGAAATTTCAATAAAGCAAACTAAAAGACTTATAAAAAAGTATAAGGAGCAAGGTAAAACATCACCAATACATGGTTTAAATAGTAAAACATCTAATAATTCTATAAACAAAGAGTTAAAAGAAAAAGTACTACAATTAACAAAGGAAAAGTATAAGAACTTTGGTCCTACGCTACTGTCAGAACAACTAGAAAAGAACGAGAGTATAAACGTAAACCATGAGACTTTAAGATTGTGGTTAAGGGAAAATAAGCTACAAAGCAAACAGAGAAGAAGATATAGAACCAAAAGGGAGAGAAAAGAGTACTTCGGATAAATGCTGCAGATAGATGGCGCATTCCATAGATGGTTTACTAGCGAAGAATTAAAAAAAGAGGAAAGAAAGGCTTGTTTAATAAATTTAATAGATGATAACAGCAATACGAATCTAATACTCTTCGCTAAGCAGGAAACAATGGTCTGCACCTGCAGAGTATTATGGCTATGGATATAAAGATACGGCATACCGAGAATAATATACTGCGATGGCAGAAACATGTACCTAAGTGAAAAAGACAAACAGGGGAATGAATTAAATGGTGAAAAGGGCTATTTCAGAACCCTATGTGATAATCTTAACATTCATGTGCAGGTAGCCAATAGTCCCCAGGCCAAAGGAAGAGTGGAGAGAAGTAATGGGGTACATCAGGATAGATTAGTCAAACTAATGAGACTAAAGAATATAACAAACATAGAAGAAGCCAATGAATACTTAATAAATGAATATACGGAAGAACACAATAACAAATTCTCTCTAATTAAAGTATTAAATAAAAAACTAATAAACAAAGAAACAAGATTAGAAATAATAGATGTTCATAGGAAGATTAAATGACAATATAACTTTAAATGATATATGTTACATGGAAGAAGCAAGAAAAGTAAACAATGATTGGACCGTATACTATAAAGGAGAATGCTATCAACTAAAGAAACAATCACGATATCATCCTCCCGCTAAGTCCATTGTATATGTCAGAAGAGACATAGAAGGTAATGTGTCTATATTCTACCGTAATATACTGATAGAATATACAGTAGTTAAAAGGTGATTTTAGGGGGAACATTTTAACTTTGTTATGACAGAAAAAAATTCATCCCGTACAGCTTCACATCGTTTAGTGAAAATATTTTTTTATTAAACATCTGTCTATGAAAAATATTTTTCAAAAAGAAAAAGGGAGGGGAAAGAAAAACAATTTTTTCTTTTTTTTTCTTTTTTCTGAAAAATATTTTTGTGCCAAATGTTATGAACTTGTATACTTTATTCTTATTCATTGTCATCAAAATAATTTATTTATATGCTTTAATATACAAACAAATTACAATACAGCATTTCTATTTCAATATTACAGGGGGTAAAATTTTCTTGCAATTAACAAATTGTATTCTAACGTTAGATTAAAAATGCTAGTTTTTATGAAAAAGGGAATATTATATTCGGCAATAACCTCTCTTATGTTTGGGGTAAGCAGCATATTCTTTAAAATGTTTTATTTCATGGGTTTAAATTCGATTTCAGTGAATTTCTATGTGGCGCTTTTTCCCACATTAGCTCTGTTTGCTCAAAAACTAATCAGCGAAAGGAGTTTAAAATTTTTAAAAATAAGTAAGAGAGACTTCTTACTTTCCTTCGTTAACAGCGGTATAATAGGACTATTTTTAATCAGTATTTCCATAATAACCTCTATACAGTATATTCCGGTTGGAATACAACAAATGATAAGTAGTTCAAGCTCAGTGTTTGTGGTAATAATATATGTGGTATTTTTGCATAAAAAACCAACAAAACAGGATTTTATAGCGTGTTTGCTAGTTTTGACTGGACTATACTTTGTTGTTGGAAAAATAACAATAACACAGCACAACGGCGTTGCGATTGGATTTGTGTTTTGTCTTTTGTCAATGACGGCTGAAGCATCCTATTCAACGGTTTTGGCTGAAAATCCCACAAATTGTGATGACATTACGTTTTGGTTTTATGCATTTTTGGGGTATTTTACCGCTTCGTTGGTTAACATATCGTTAACGGATGGTTTTGGATCGATTATGCCTCTCAAAAACATTAGGGACATTTTATTCGTCTTTATCGCAACCTACGCATCCCGCGCCCTATGTTATATAACTTTTAAAAGAGGACTAATTGCGTTAGGTCCAATTAAACACTTGATAATCATAGCATTTTCCCCATTTATTTCCGTAATATTAGGGGTCATTTTATTTAGGGAAAGTATCGCGCCGTTACAGTGCTTAGGTGGCGCGCTTATATTATTGTCTTCGATGACGCCAATGTTTATAAAACCTCGGACATAAAAGAATATCCTTATGTGTAAGTGTAAGTGTGAAAGGGATTCGGTACGCAGTTATATGAACGCTATTCTAAAAAATCGGATACAAAGGAAGCATGATTCGATTGATTCCATGAAAAAATACAAAATGTTGATCGGGTAAGCGGAAGTTCTTTAGTAACCCCGATTTATTCCCCCAATCCCATTACAATTATTCCCTTTGTTTATAATTCTCCATATAAAGAATAAAGACATAAAACCATCATCATGAGCATAACTCAGTTAACTTTTACAGATGTAGAGTATAGTAACCATAGGAAGAAGAGTAGAAAGAAATAATTCTTCAATCGAATAAAAAGAGTTATTCCCTAAAATAATATAATCTCTCTAATATAACATTTTAAAAATACACTAACGCACTTTATTATCACACAATCACATAATTGCATTATTTATAGCATATTAAAAACACATTAACACATATTTTTCTATTATAAACTAAGCTCAGTTTAAATAAAATGTGGGAGCTTTAGTGAGATATTCTAATGATCTGAGAAATAAGGTTGTTAAGC